>NZ_JASCON010000009.1:0-93134 GCF_029959585.1 Pseudomonas sp. PS02302 | reverse complement strand
CCGGCCCCGCGGGGCCCGGGCGGGCGGGGGGGCCGCCCCCCCCCCACGCCGCGCTGCTCGGGCACCCGGCGTTGGCTGGCGCCGCGCTCTACAAGAAGATCGACTCCACCCTGCGTGGCAATGTCGCCGCCGAGGTGGCGGCCCTCGCCCCGCGCGGCCTGGCCCTGGTCGCGCCCGCCTACCCGGCACTGGGCCGCACCACCCTGGGGGGTATCCAGTACCTGGACGGCGTACCGGTCGACCAGACCGATGTCTGGCGCAACGAAGGCCTGACCGGCAGTGCCGATCTGGTCGCTCAACTGACTGATCACGGCGTCAGCTGTGCGCGGCTGGATCTCGCGACCCTCCGTCAGCCGGTGGCCTTGGCCGCCGCCCTGCGCCGCGCGCTGGACAGTGGCCTGCCCGCGCTGGTCTGCGACGCCGAGCGGCAAACGGACCTGGAGGCTTTGGCCCGGGCTTCCGCGCCCGTGGCGCAGCAGCTGTTCTGGGTCGGCTCCGCAGGCCTGGCCGAGGCGCTGCCCGCTGCCCTGGGCCTGACCGGCCACACCGCACTCCGCCCTCATGGCGACGGCCCGATCCTCACGGTGGTGGGCAGCATGTCACGACACTCCCAGGCCCAGGCCGAGCGGCTGGTGGCGGGGAGCGGCCAACACTGGCAGCGGCTGGCCCCTGCCTGGCTGCTGGAGCCGCAGCGCGCCGCCGAGCGTACCGCGCTGGCGGCAGCCCTCGCTCGGCAGCTCGCCCGCGGCGAAGACGTCCTGGTGAGCCTTGACCAGCAGGCCCGCGACCCGCGCCAGGCCGTGGCCCTGAGCCAGGCCCTGGCCGAACTGCTGCAGCCCGCCCTGCAGGAGGCCGCCGCCGTCATGGCCACCGGTGGCGAGACCGCTCGCGCCGTGCTCGCCCAGGCCGGCATCACGGCGCTGGACCTGCACGGCGCCCTCGCCCCGGGCGTGGCCCTGGCCAGCACCCGCTGGCGCGGTCGCGCCCTGCGGGTAGTGACCAAGGCCGGCGGCTTCGGCCAATCCGACACCCTCCTCGATGCCTGGCGCCACCTGCGCGCCAGCCTACCCGCACAGGCCGCCACGGCCTCCCTGCAGAAGGAAGCCCACCATGTCTGAACGTCCCGTCATCGGCATCACCATGGGTGACGCCACCGGCGTCGGTCCCGAGATCATCATGAAGTCCCTGGCCCACGCCTCGGTCTACGACAGCTGTCGCCCGCTGGTCATCGGCGACGCGGGTCGCTTGGAGGATGCCAATCGCATCGTCGGCGGTCGCCTGCAGATCAACGCCATCGAGCGTCCCGATCAGGCGCGCTTCCAGCCCGGCGTGGTGGATTGCATCGACCTCGGGCTGATTCCCGCCGACCTGCCCTACGGCAAGCTGTCCGCCCTGGCCGGCGACGCCGCCTATCGCTACATCGAACGCACCGTGCAGCTCACCTCCGCTGGTGAACTCGATGCCATCTGCACCGCCCCGCTGAACAAGGAGGCCCTGCACGCCGGCGGTCATATCTTCCCGGGCCACACCGAGCTGCTGGCGCACCTCACCGGCACCGAGGAAGTGTCGATGATGCTGATGACGCCGATCCTCAAGGTCATCCACGTCACCACCCACATCGGCATCATCGATGCCATCGCGCGCATCGAGCCGGGCCTGGTCAAGCGCACCATCGAACGCGCCCACGCCACCCTGCAGCGGGCCGGCATCCAGGATCCCCTGATCGCCGTCTGCGGCATCAACCCGCATGCCGGCGAGAACGGCCTGTTCGGCTACGGGGAGGAAGAAACCAAGATCCAGCCGGCCATCGACGAACTGCGCGCCCGTGGCTGGCGCGTAGAAGGCCCACTGCCTGCGGACACCCTGTTCTTCCGCGCCGGTCGCGGCGATTTCGACTGCGTGGTGGCCATGTATCACGACCAGGGCCACGGGCCGGTCAAGGTCATGGGCCTGGAGGCGGGCGTCAATGTCACCGTCGGCCTGCCGGTGATCCGCACCTCGGTGGACCACGGCACCGCCTTCGACATCGCCGGTAAGGGCATCGCCGACGAGCGCAGCCTCATCGAGGCGTTGCGCCAAGCCACCGAACTCGCCAGCCGGCATCGCGCCAGCCAGGCCGCCTGAGGAGCCTGACCATGAAAGTCGTCTGCACCTCGCCCTCCTTCGCCAAGTACTCCCGGGAACCCCTGGAGTTGCTGGCCCGCCACGGCATCGACGTGGTGACCTTGCCCGCCGACAT
This sequence comes from Pseudomonas sp. PS02302, assembly GCF_029959585.1. NCBI lineage: Bacteria > Pseudomonadati > Pseudomonadota > Gammaproteobacteria > Pseudomonadales > Pseudomonadaceae > Pseudomonas > Pseudomonas sp. PS02302. The sequence continues at coordinate 90,895 of NZ_JASCON010000009.1, read as the reverse complement.
CGATGCCGAGGGTTTAATCGCCGCGGCCGCCGAGTGCCAGGCGGCCATCACCGCCTTCAATGTCTTCGACGCCGCCACCTTCGCGGCCCTGCCGCAGCTGCGCCTGGTGTGCAAGCACGGCGTCGGGGTCGACAACATCGACCTCGACGCGGCCCGTGCCAGCGGCGTGACCGTCTGCAACGTGCCCAACTCCAACCGCCATGCGGTGGCCGACTACACCTTCGCCCTGCTGCTGGCCTCGGCCCGCCAGGTCGCTCGCGCCGATCGGGAGACCCGCGCCGGCGAGTGGCCACGGCTGTTTGGCGCGGATGTCCACGGCAAGACCCTGGGCATCGTCGGCCTGGGCAGCATCGGCAAGGAAGTCGCGCGGCGCGCCAGCGGCTTCGCCATGCGCGTCATCGCCCATGACCCCTATCCCGATCAGGCCTTCGCCGACCGCGAACGCATCGAGTTTCGCGCCCTCGACGAGCTCCTCGCCGAAGCCGATTTCGTCACCCTGCACATCGGCCTGTCCGACGCCACTCGCCACCTGCTGGACGCACGGCGACTGGGCCTGATGAAGCCGGGCGCCCACCTGATCAACGCCGCGCGCGGCGGCATCGTCGATGAAGAGGCGCTCTACCAGGCATTGCACAGCGGCCACCTGGGCGGCGCGGCCCTGGACGTGTTCGAGGACGAGCCGGCCAACCAGCACCCGCTGTACGGGTTGCCCACCGTGGTGGTGTCACCGCACATCGCCGGCTACACCCCGGGCGCGCTGGACATCCTCAGCCTCACCTGCGCCCGCAACGTGGTCGCCGCCCTCACCGGCAGCGGCACCCTGGAGTCCGTCGTCGTCGCCCCCTGACCCCCTACCCCTTTCGGAACCTGATCATGGATAACAACAACAAGGCCACCAGGATTCGCTGGATCATCGCCGGACTGATGTGGACAGCGATCGCCATCAACTACATCGACCGGGTGGTGCTCTCCGCCGCCGCACCCTTCATCAGCAAGGAATTCGCCCTCAACGCGACCGAGATGGGGCTGATCATGTCGGCCTTCTTCTGGTCGTACGCCCTGCTGCAGTTGCCCGCGGGCTGGCTGGCCGACCGCTTCGGTCAGAAGGCCACCCTGGGCGGCGCGGTGCTCTGGTGGTCGCTGGCGACCGCCCTGACCGGCCTTGCCACCGGCTTCAAGTCGCTGTTCGCCTTGCGCATCGGCCTGGGCATCGGCGAGGCGGCGGCCTACCCGAGCAACGCCGGCATCACCTCGCGCTGGTTTCCCGACAAGGAGCGCGCCACCGTCTCGGGCATCTTCGACAGCGGCTCCAAGTTTGGCGGTGCGGTGGCCATGCCGCTGATCGTCGGCCTGATCGCGGTGTTCGGCTGGAAGCTGACCTTCGTCATCAGCGGCGCCCTCGGCATCCTCTGGGCCCTGGCCTGGTTCACCTTCTACCGCAACGATCCGGAAGACCATCCGCGCATCAACGAGGCCGAGCTGCGCTACATCCGCGAAGGCCAGCGGCGCCGCGAAGGCAATGGCGAGAAGCCGGCCATGCGCTGGTACGAGCTGCTGCGCTACCGCAACGTCTGGGCCATGTGCCTGGGCTTCTTCTTCATCAACTACAACTCCTACTTCTTCATTACCTGGCTGCCCACCTACCTGGTCAAGGAAAAGGGCATGGACCTCATCTCCATGGGCTTCATGGCGGCGCTGCCGCTGCTGATCGCCATGGTGGTGGAAGTCTTCGCCGGCTGGCTGTCGGACCGCATCTACCGCAGTGGCCGCTATTCGCTGACCACCATCCGCAAGACCTTCCTCATCGTCGGCCTGCTGATGGCCTCCTGCATCGGCCTGGCCGCCTTCGCCGAGTCGGCCTGGATCGCCATCGCGCTGCTGTGCATCGCCAAGTCCGGCACCACCGTGGCCGCCACCCAGGTGTGGGCCATGCCCGGGGATATCGCCCCGCGCGGCATGACCTCGATGCTGGCCGGCCTGCAGAACTCGGTTTCCAACATGGGCGGCGTGGTCGGCCCCATCGTCACCGGCTTCATCGTCGCCAGCACCGGCTCCTTCAACATCGCCCTGCTGTTCTCGGCGGCGCTGATCGTGGCAGCCATCCTCAACTACCTGTTCCTGCTCGGCCGGGTGGAACCCATCGTCACCGAGGATGACCCGGAGGCGGACCTGCTGGGCGCCGGCCAACCCAGCCACTGACGTTTCTCGCCCAGGGCGTCGGCGGCCTGCCGGCGCCCTGTGAAAAAGCTCGTACAACAACAACACGGAGCGATTTCCATGCAGACGTTCGACGTGCAAAGCACCGCCATCATCATCGGGATGGTGGTGGTCTACATCCTCTTCACCACCTGGCTCAGCATCCGCCTGCGCAGCCGCACCAGCGGCGAATTCATGGTGGCCGCGCGCAGCATGCCGGCCTTCGTGGTGGGCATCCTGATGATGTCGGAATTCATCGGAGCCAAGTCCACCGTCGGCACCGCCCAGGCCGCCTTCGAGAGCGGTTTCGCCGCCTCCTGGTCGGTGATCGCCGCGGCCATCGGCTTTCCGCTGTTCGGCCTGCTGATGGCGCGCAAGCTCTACGCCTCCGGCGAATTCACCATCTCCGGCTTCATCGCCCAGAAGTACGGCCTGTCCACCAAGCTGATGGTGTCGATCATCATGATCTACGCCCTCCTGCTGGTGAACGTGGGCAACTACGTCAGCGGCGCCGCGGCCATCGCCACGGTGCTCAAGATCAACCTGCCCACCGCGGCCTTCATCACCGCCATCGTCAGTACCCTGTACTACGCGTTGGGCGGGCTGAAGAGCGTGGCCTACGTGAGCATCCTGCATACCGCGGTCAAATACGTGGGCGTGCTCATCGTCACGGGCGTGGCCCTGCACATGACCGGCGGCTTCACCCCGGTCATGCAGAACATGCCGGAGCACTACTTCACCTGGGACGGCGCCATCGGCGGCAGCAAGATCTTCGCCTGGATCATCGGCACCGTCGGCGCGATCTTCTCCACCCAGTTCATCATCCAGGCGATCTCCTCGACCAAGGATGCCCGCGCCGCGCAACGCTCCACCTTCCATGCCTCGCTGCTGTGCATCCCCATCTCCCTGGCGCTGGGCTTCATCGGGGTCGCGTCCAAGTACCTGCATCCGGAAATGAGCAGCCTCTACGCCCTGCCGGTCTTCCTGCAGTCGATGCACCCGGTGCTGGCCGGGGTGGTGACCATTTCCCTGGTCGCCTCCATCTTCGTCAGTGTCAGCACCGTGGCCCTGGCCATCGCCTCGCTGGTGGTCCGGGACTTCTACGTGCCGCTGCGCAAGCCGACGCCCGAGCGTGAATTCAAAGCCACCCGGGTGATCTCCCTGATCATCGGCTTCGTGCCACTGTTCTTCGTCTTCTTCGTCCCCGAGATCCTCAACCTGTCGTTCTTTACCCGGGCGCTGCGCCTGTCCATCGCGGTGATCGCCATGATCGCCATCTACCTGCCGCTGTTCGCCACCAACCGCGGCGCGACCCTGGGCCTGCTGGCCTCGACCATCACCACCAGCGTCTGGTATCTGCTGGGCAACCCCTATGGCATCGACAACATGTACGTTGCCCTGGCGACGCCCGCCATCGTCGTGGTCATCGAACGGCTCTTCCCCCAGTCCGCTGCCAAAGCCGCCCCTGCCGAGGTCCCCCATGTCCACCACTGAAATCGCCATCGCCGACCGTCAGGACAGCTTCCTGCCGACGCCCTATCCGCAGAACCACGCCGCCAACCTGCTGGCTCAGCCGGACGGCACCCTGCTGTGCACCTGGTTCGCCGGCACCCAGGAAGGCAAGGCCGACATCTCGGTACTGCTGAGCCGCCGCGATCCATCGAGCGGGACCTGGAGCGAGCCCGTGCAACTGTCGGACGACCCGACCCGCTCCGAGCAGAATCCCATCCTGTTCCAGGCGCCGAACGGACCGCTGTGGCTGCTCTGGACGGCTCAGGTGGCCGGCAACCAGGACACCGCCATCGTCCGGCGTCGGCTGTCCACCGATGGCGGCCACAGCTGGGGCGCCATCGAGACGCTGATCGACACCCCCGGAACCTTCGTTCGCCAGCCTCCGGTGGTGCTCGCCAACGGCGACTGGCTGCTGCCGATCTTCCACTGCATCGCCCGCCCCGGCGAGAAATGGGTGGGCAGCCATGACACCAGTGCCGTGCTGATTTCAGGCGATCAAGGCCGCAGCTGGACCGAGCATGCGGTACCTGAGAGCACCGGCTGCGTGCACATGAATATTCAGCGGCTGGGTGACGGCAGCCTGCTGGCGCTGTTTCGCAGTCGCTGGGCCGACTTCATCCACACCAGCCGCTCCCAGGACGACGGTCGCACGTGGAGCGCACCGACTCCAACGGTCCTGCCCAACAACAACTCCTCCATCCAGTTCGTTCGCCTCGCCAGCGGCGAACTGGTGGTGGCCTACAACCCCACCAGCGCCGCCGACTACAGCGAGCGCCGTGCCTCGCTCTATGACGAGATCGACGATGGCGACAGCCGCGTCGATCCGGTGGCGAAGGACGGTGAGCGCAGCGCGGTCTGGGGCGTGCCGCGCGGTCCCATGAGTCTGGCCGTCTCCACGGACGAGGGTCAGAGCTGGCGGCGTCTGGACGTCGAGGCCGGCGATGGCTACTGCCTGACCAACAACTCCACCGAGAAGCTCAATCGCGAGTATTCCTATCCGAGCCTGGTGCAGGCGGCCGACGGGGCTGTGCACCTGGCTTTCACCTACTTTCGCCAGCGCATCAAGCACGTCCGCCTGCCGCTGGCCCCGCTGCGTTAGAGGAGACGGCGATGACGACTCAGCCTCACGCCCTGGTGACCGGCGTCAGCTCCGGCATCGGCGCGGCCATCGCCCAGCGCCTGCTCGCCGAAGGCTGGCGGGTGACCGGCCTCAGCCGTCGCCCACCCGAGCGCAAACATCCGGCGCTGACCTGGATCGGCGTCGACCTGGCCGATGACCAGGCGCTGGATGCCGTGCTGGCCGACATTGGTCCGCTGGACGCCATCGTCCATGCGGCCGGCTTCATGCGTACCGCGCCGCTGGGCGCCCTGGACCCGGCCGATGGCGCTGCCATGTGGCACCTGCACGTCGCCGTGGCCAGCCGCCTGGTGGACCGCCTGATCGAGCGCCTCGCCGCAGGCGGTCGTATCGTGTTGATCGGCAGCCGTACCATGCAGGGCGCTGCTGGACGCAGCCAGTACGCCGCCACCAAGGCGGCCCTGGTGGGTCTGGTGCGTTCCTGGGCGCTGGAGTTGGCCGCGCGTGGCGTCACCGTGAACCTGGTGGCGCCCGGCGCGACCGAAACGCCCATGCTGCGCGATCCGGGTCGTGCCGGCACACCGCCGCGGCTGCCGCCGCTGGGACGCTACGTGCAGCCCGAAGAGGTCGCGGGCCTGACCGCCTTCCTGCTCGGCCCGGATGCCGGCGCCCTCACCGGCCAGACGCTGACGGTCTGCGGCGGCGCCTCGCTGTGATGTGGGGGAAGCACGACTGCGCTAGAGTAGCGCGGTCTTTCCCGATGGATTCCCCATGAAGGTCGCCAAACGTCGCCAGGCCATCCTCGAACTGGTTCTGGCCGGTCACACCAATGTCGAAACCCTGTGCCGGCATCTGGAGGTGTCGGAAGCCACGGTCCGCCGCGACCTGACTGCCCTCGCGGAAGAGGGCCAGATCCTGCGCACCTACGGTGGGGCGACCCATATCGGCACCCGTGAGCCCGAGCCGTCGCTGGAGCAACGCAGCAACCAGTCCGGTCCGGAAAAGGCCCTGCTCGCCCGTGCCGCCCTCGCCCATATCAACGACCACGACACCCTGGTGCTCGACGGCGGCACCACCACCGCCGCCCTGGCCAAGTTGCTCAACGAAAGACGCGGCCTGCACGTCATCACCAACAACCTGCTGGCGGTGCCGCTGCTGCGTGATCTGCCTGAAGGCCATGTCACCCTGCTCGGCGGCGACCTGCGCCCCGGCAGCATGTCGACCTTTGGCCCCGCGGCCTTCACCATGCTGGAGCGACTGTCGGCCGACAAGGTCTTTCTCAGCGCCGATGGCGTGGTGGCCGGCCGTGGCCTCTGCGAGGCCAGTACCGAGCAGGCCTATCTGAAGGAGCTGATGATCCAGCAGGCCGCCGAGGTCTTCGTGCTCGCCGACTCGACCAAGCTCGGCCGTGATCGCCAGCAGCACTGGACGCCGCTCAAGACCGACTGGACCCTGATCACCGATGCCACGGCGAGCGAGGTCCTGACTCCCTTCAGGCAGCAGGGCCTGGTAAGGGTCGAAGTGGTGTCCTGAGCGACCTGCCCCCGGCGTCGCCAACCGCGGATGATTACGGATAGGCGCACCGCCTCACGCGAGTCGATGCGCCCTGCCTCACTCCGCCGCCGCGACGATGGCGATCTCGACCAGCAAGTCCGGCGCCGCCAGCCTGGACTCCACCGTAGCCCGTGCAGGTGCCTGCCCTTCGGGTGCCCAGGCGTCCCACACCTCGTTCATGCCGGCGAAGTTGGCCTGGATGTCCGACAGCCATACCTGGGCGCTGAGGATGCGCGTCTTGTCCAGCCCGACCTTGGCCAGGTAGTCGTCGATCTTCTGCAGGACCTGCGCGGTCTGCCCCTTGATGTCCTGGGTGCGATCATTGGCCGTCTGGCCGCCGACGAAGGTGATGCCGCCCTTGTACTGGACGACGCGGCTCATGCGCTGGTTGGTTTCGATACGGGTAATGGGTTGCATATAGGCTCCTTGAGTGGCCTGGGGGTTGAGGAATCTCTGGGAAAGCGATCGATGGCGAAGGCCGCGAGATCGATGGGTGAAGACTCGCCGAGCACCAGCTGCGCGACGCGCTGGCCGGTGCCGAGGCTCATCTGGAAACCGCTGCCGCAGTAACCGAACGAGTAGGTCAGGCCACTGGCGCGACTGCTGCCCGAGATGACGGGCAGATCGTCCTCGGTGAAGGCTTCGATACCGGACCAGGCGCGGTTGATGCCCAGATGCCTGAGGTGCGGAAAGAGATCCGTCACCGTCTGGGCGCTGGTCACGAGCCGAGCGATATCGACTTCGCCATGGCGCGCCTCGAAGTCCAGGGCACCGATCAGCTTGCCGCCAATGACCACCGTACCGTTGTCGAACTGCTTGAACGACAGGGCGCGGCCGGTGGCGCCGAGCACCTGCCTGCAGAAGGGCGCCACTCGATGGGTCACCATCAGCATCAGGCCTTGCGGATAGGTGGGTACCGGCTCGCCCACCTCGGCAGCCAGGCGCCCCGCCCAGGCACCTGCCGTCACCACCAGCTGGTCCGCCGCGAACCGCCCTTGGCGCGTCTCGACCTGCCAACGGCTGCCTCGCTGGGTGATGGACAGCGCAGGCGTCTGTTCATGCAGCACCACACCCAGGCGCTCCGCTGCCTGCCTTACCGCGGTCACCACGCGGTAAGGCGTCGCGTAGCCATCGTCCGCCACCCAGATGCCGCCCACCACATGGGGCGCCACCGTCGGCAGGAGTTCGAAAACCTCCTGCCGATCGATGAGCACCTCATGGGTGAAGCCATGGGCCTGAAGTTCAGCGACTCGATCCCGACAGTCCTGCAGCTCTGCGTCGGTTTCGGCCAGCTTGAGCTGGCCGCTGGCGACGAAACTCGCGTCCGTCCCCAGCAGCGCCGGCAGGTTGTGCCAGAGTTCGCGGGACGCCAGCGCCAGGGGGATTTCCGCCAGATGCCGGCCAAGCGTCCGCACGCCTCCGGCATTCACGCCGGAGGCATGCCGCCCGGCGTAGTCGGCTTCGAGCACGGTCACCCGCACGCCGCGCTGCGCGAGCTGCCAGGCCGTACTCAAGCCATGCAGCCCGGCGCCGATGACGATCACGTCCGACGTCAGGTCAGCCACTCGCCAGTTCTCCCAGGGTGATGGGCTTGATCGGTGGGCGAATGCGGTAGTAGCCCACCTCGTCGGGCGTGAGCCCTCGCGACTTGGCGATGATCTCGGTGACGGTCAAGCCGCACATGCGTCCCTGGCAGGGACCCATGCCGCAGCGACCGAAGGATTTCGCCTGGTTGGGTCCGCTGCAGCCCAGCTCGACGAAGCGGCGGACATCGCCTGCCGTGACCTCTTCGCAGCGGCAGATGGTGACGTCGTCCCGCGCGGGAATGCGGTTCTCCTCGCGCGGGCGATACAGGGCATCGAGGAAGGGACGGATACGCAGGTTGCGCTCCAGCTCGGCGCGCAGGGGCGCAGCCTGGGCATCGCGCTGGGCCGGGGTGATCTGGCCCAGATTACGCGCCAGCCCCAGCGCCGCGAGCTGCCCTTGCAGCGCGGCCGCCTGGGCACCGCCAATCCCTGCGCCATCGCCGGCCACCGCGATGAAGGGCACGTCGAGCGCGCCCCAGCCATCGGTTTCCGGGACGAAGCACAGCTGCGCATCATCCCAGCGATGCTGGGCCCTGAGCGCCTGGGTGAACTGGATGTTCGGCACCACGCCCTGGTGCAGCAGCACGGTGTTGGCCAACACCCGTTGTGCCTTCCCGTCGACGACGAAGCTGAGCGCCTGGGCCTGCCCTTCCCCCTCGACCTGTAGCTGCTCGGCGCCGGTGTAGTGCGGGACCTCGCCCTTGCGCAGGGCGCGCAACAGCGAGACCCCCTTGCGCAGGTAGGGCCAGGCCCGCAATGCCGCCAGCAGGTGCCTGCGTGCATTCCAGTAGTCCTCACGGCGACTGGTGTCCACCAGGGCCGCAATGGGTATGCCCGCCCTCAGGTATTGCCAGCCGAGCAGGTAGAGCAGCGGTCCGCACCCGGCCAGCACCACCGGTCCCTGCGGACCGATGCCAGCGGTCTTGAGCAGGATCTGCGCGGCCCCGGCGGTCATCACCCCGGGCAAGGTCCAGCCGGGAATGGGAAAGGGCCGCTCCATGGCGCCGGTTGCCAGCAGCACGGCCCTGGCGGCGAAGGAACGTACCCGTCCGTCCTTGAGGTAATGCACCTGACGCTCGCGGGTGATCTGCCAGACGGACGCTCCCGTCTCGTGGCGCACGGTCGTGCTCTTCATTGCATCCGCCAAGTGGGCGCCGGCCGCATAATCCGGTCCGAGCAGCGAACGCCGTGCCGCTGAGGCGCTGGCGATACCGCGATAGATCTGTCCGCCGACCGCGGCCTGCTCGTCGAGCAGCACCACGGAAAGACCCAGGTCCGCCAGGGTTCGCGCCCCGGCCATGCCGGCCGGGCCCGCACCGATGACGACGACGTCCACAGGTTCGAGATTCATGGTTGCACCTCCATCACCACGGGGTCGGCGGCAGTGAAGGGCAGCTCCCGGGCGCCCTGCTGCGAACGGATGCGCATGCCGTCGGCCGCCTCGATCAGGCAACTCTGGCGACTCGGCACCCCGTCGATCTCGACCAGGCATTCGAAGCACACACCCATCATGCAATAGGGTGCACGGGCTTCACCGCCCACCGGCGAGGTGCGGAACTGCCGTACGCCCGCCAGCAACAAGGCGGCGGCAACCGTGAGACCGCTCGGCGCCTGGAAGGCCTGGTCGTCGAAGGTCAGGGTGATGAGACGGCCGCCTTCGGCGTCCACGCGGCGAAACAAGGAATCAGTGGGCATGAGAAAACACCTCCCCCGTGAGAAAACGTTCGCCAGCGAACACCGCCAGCTCTTCCGGTCGATCCCCGCCCCGCACCCAGGGCGCGATCCGGGTCGCGTGCGCCGCGGCCAGGGTCACGCCGCTGTGGCAGGTGACGACGAAGGCCCCGGGATGCGACGCGGACTCTTGATAGATCGGATAACCATCCGGGCTCATGACGCGCAGGGCGCCCCAGGCGCGCACCAGGCGCACGTCAGCCAGCAGCGGGAAGGTGTTGACGCCACGCTGGGCGATCCGGGCGAGCACGTCGGTGGTGGTGAGGTCGTTGAAGCCGACCTCCTCCATGGAATCGCCGAGCTGCACGCTGCCCTCGTCGGTCTGGCGCACATTGATCGTCGGGTAGTCCAGGAAGGGGCGAACCCGCTCACTGACCAATACCTGCCCACGATTCGGCGCGACCGGGGCATGCAGTCCGACCAGCTCCCCCAGCGGCCGATTGCCCAGACCCGCCGCCAGCACCAGGCGTGGCGCGGTGAAGCGCTGACCGGGGGTGACCACGGTGAATTCGCCCGGTGCGGAGTCGATCCGCTCGACCGGCATCCGCCCCAGTACCGTCGCCCCATGGTGCTGCGCTCCCGCATGCAAGGCCCGCAGGAGCTTGAGCGGATTCACGTGGCCATCCATGGGTGTGTAGCTCGCCCCGACGACCTTCGGACCGATACCGGGCAAGCGTGCCCGCAGATCCGCCTGATCCAGCATTTCGAAGGGATAGTCACCTAGACCGGCTTGCATACCTGCCAGCCGCGCCTGGCGCTCCGCCAGCTCCTGGTCAGAAAAACACATGTGAAAGCCGCCGGGCTGCTTCAGGCGGACATCGACGTCCGTCTCCTTCAGCAGGTCCTCGGCTAGCCCGGCCCAGGCCAGCGCCGAGGAACGCGTCCAGCGGGAATATTCGAGGCGATCGAAGCCCTTGCCCTGCACCCAGACCAGACCGAAGTTGCCCCGGGAAGCGCGGAAGGCATCATCGCCCTGATCGAGCACCAGCGTCCTGGTACCGGCCTTCGCCAGGCCATAGGCGACCGCCATGCCGACCAGCCCACCGCCAACCACGATGACCTCTGCCGAGGTGGATACGCTGCTGTCGTTCATTGCTTCTCTCCGATCAGCACCCGATCCAGGCCGACGAGCCGATCGAGCAGCAGCATCACCGCCAGGGTGCCCAGGATCAGCACCGTGGAGGCCGCCGTGATCAGGGGATCGATGGTCTGGGAGATCTGGTTGTACATGGCGACCGGCAAGGTCGTGGTGCCGGGTGTAGCGACGAAGACCGTCATGGTCAACTCGTCGAAACTCTGGATGAAGGCGAGCAGCCAACCACCGACCACGCCGGTGCGGATCCGCGGCAGGATCACCCGCCAGAAGGTCTGCAGCCGGTTGGCGCCCAGGGATAGCGCCGCGTGTTCCGCATCGCGCTCCAGGCCGATGGTGGACGCCAGGGTCAGGCGCAAGGCATAGGGCAGCACGACGATGACGTGGGTGATGCTCAGCGCCCACAGCGAGCCGCCCACCTGGGCGAGGGAAAAGAAGCGCAGGAAGGCGATCCCCAGCACTACCGAGGGAATCATCAGCGGCGACATCAGAAAGCCGGTGATCGCCCCGCGTCCGGGAAAGTCGTAGCGACTGATCGCCAGCGCCGCGGGCACCGCGAGCAGGGTCGCGACCGTCGCCGACACCAGGCCCAGCTTGAGCGACAGCCAGAAGGCATCGACCATTTCCTGGTTGGCCCACAGCGCCTCGAACCAGCGCAGCGACAGGCCACCGGAAGGTAATGAAATGAAGCCTTCGCCGGTAAAGGACACCGCCATCACCACCACCAGCGGCGCGACGATGAAGGCGATGAACAGCGCATGAAAGGCAAGGGAGAAGAAACCGTTCCGGTACATGGCGATCACTCGAAGACGTGTTTGAAACGGCGCTCGGCCAACCGGCTGCAACCCACCACGATCACCAGGTTGGCGATCAGCAGCAGCACCGCGATGGCAGCGCCCAGCGGCCAGTTCAGCGAGCCGAGGAATTCGTCGTAGGCAGCCGTGGCGGCCACCTTGAGGCGACGGCCGCCGATGATCGCGGGGGTGGCGAAGGCCGAGGCCGCCAGGGCGAAGACGATGATCGAGCCCGAGAGGATTCCCGGCACGATCTGCGGCAGCACCACCCGCCTGAAGGTCGTCATCCGCGAAGCGCCGAGCGACAGGCCGGCCTGCTCCACCTGCAGATCGAGCTTTTGCAGGCTGGCCCAGACGGCGATCACCATGAAGGGCACCAGCACATGGGTCAGCGCCAGCACCACGCCGAACTGGGTGAACATCATGCGGATCGGAAAATCGATGATGCCTAGGGCCTGCAATGCCTGGTTGATCAGCCCGTTGTTGCCCAGCAGGATGGCCCATCCCAGGGTGCGCACCACCACCGAGATAAGCAGTGGGCCGAGCACCACGAGCAGGAACAGCGACCGCCAGGGTGCCCGCATGCGGGCGATGATGAGCGTCTCCGGCACGCCGATCAGGACCGAACAGACGGTCACCGCGAGCGCCATGCCGCCGGTGCGCAGGAAGATCTCGTGGAAATAATCGTCGCCGAACACCTCCAGGTAGTTGGCGAGCGAGTACACGGGAATCACCCCCTTGGTGTCGCTGAACAGGTTCAACGACAGCATGGCCGTGAGCACCAGCGGCGCCGCCAGCAAGGTCAGGAACACGAGTAGCGCAGGACCGGTCAGCAGCCAGGGCGCGCTGCCGACGCGCTCGGCATCATAGGTGGCCATGGGACACCTCCCGGCCGAGCAGGCGCAGGTCGTCGTCCAGCCAGGTCAGGCCCACCTCCTCCCCTTCCAGTGGCGGCGGCGCGCCGAGGTTCGGCTGCGTCAGATTCACCGGCCCCAGGGGGCTCTCGACACCGATCAGCCAGAGGTTGCCCAGGAACACCCGCATGCGCACCGTGCCGCGCAACCGGGCTTCGGCAGGATCGGCCAGGCGGATCTTTTCCGGCCGCAGGTAGACGTTTACATCGCCGTCGAACTGATGCCCCTCATGAGGGACGTGCAGCATCAGGCCATCGACCTTGACCTCGTAGCAGCGTGGCTTGCGGTTGTGGACGGCACCCGGGAAGGCATTGGTCTTGCCCAGGAAGCTCGAGGCGAAGGGCGACTGAGGCCGCTCGTAGGTCTCGAACGGCGAACCGATCTGCACGATGCGCCCGCCGTGCATCACCGCGATGCGATCGCTCATGGTCATCGCTTCAACCTGGTCGTGGGTGACCAGGATGGTGGTGATACCGAGGTCACGCTGGATGGCACGCAACTCGATATGCATGTCCTCGCGCAGCTTGGCGTCGAGGTTCGACATCGGCTCGTCCAGCAGCAACAGGTTCGGGCGGATCGCCAACGCCCGGGCGATGGCCACCCGCTGGCGCTGCCCACCCGAGAGAGCCTTGGGATAGCGTTCGCCCAGGCCCTGCAACCGAACCATGTCGAGCGCCGACTTCACTCGCTCTGCCCTTTCGCTACGCGGGACGCCGCGCATCTCCAGGCCAAAGCTGACGTTCTCGGCCACGGTCATGTGGGGAAACAGGGCATAGCTCTGGAACACCATCCCCAGTCCACGCTTTTCCGGGCGGACATGGGTGATGTCACGACCGTCCAGCACGATGCGCCCCGCGCTGGGCTGGACGAAACCCGCAACACTTTGCAGCGTCGTGGTCTTGCCGCAACCCGAAGGGCCGAGCAGGGAAAGAAATTCGCCTTTCTCCACGGCCAGATCGAGTCCGGCAATGGCGGTGAAGTCACCGTAGGTTTTGACGAGGCCGTCGAGGATCAGGAAAGCCATGGGCATGCCTCCGGCGATCACGAAGGCGTGATCGCTGTTCGTCCAAAGGAGGTGGGAGCGACCGGTTGCTAGGGAAAACCCAGCCACTCGATCATCGAGCGAGGTGGAATCGGACGATGGCGAAATGGACGTGAGGGCCTGCTGCTACAGCGGGCGGAGGGATAGCCCGAAGCCGCCCTCCTCTCCACTCGCAATCCCGCTGTCACTTCCTCGCCATCTGGCCGATACGCCACTATCACTCGATGGTCCTGTTCCAGCGCGTCGTCCACTCGGAACGCTTCTGGTTGATGGTGTCCCAATCGACCTTGAGCAGGCTGTCGACCTTTTCCTGTCCGTAGGGCATACGGGAAGCCAGTTCTGGCGGCAGCTTCACGGTGCGATTGACCGGCGCGAAGCCGTTGCTTTCGGACTGGATCTTCTGGATTTCCGGCGACAGCACGTACTGAATGAATTGCTGGGAGAGTTCGGACTGCGCATTGGGCGTGACGGAGCAGGCGGCCACCTGGAGGGCTACCGCGCCCTCCTTCGGATAGATGAACTTGAGCGGAAAGCCGGTGTTCTGCAGCGCCACCGCACGGCCACTGCCGTACACCGCCATGACCACATCACCGTTCTGCATCATCCCGTCCATCTCGCCCGGGGCACTGACCCAGGCCAGCACGTTCGGCGCGATCTTCTTCTCGAACACCGCGAAACCCGGATCGATGTCTTTCTCGCCGCCGCCATTCAGCCGCGCCATCTCGATCAGCGAATGCAGGCCATAGGTATTGGTGATCGGCGGCATGCCCAGCAGCTGCCGATATTTCGGATCTTCAAGATCGGTCCAGGACGTGGGAGCCGCCCAACCGCGCTTCTTGAAGGCTTCTTCGTTATAGCCGATCCCGGTGGCAACCATGCCCACTGCCGTGGCTTCGGGACTCAGCCGCGCCAAGGGATACAGGTCCTGGTAGACCGGCGCATCCGTGAGCTTTTCGCAGAACCCCAACTGCAGCGCCTGGTACATGGGGCCATCGTCCATCATGGCCACGTTGATCTGCTGCCGCCCTTTCTGGGCCTGCAACTTGGCCAGCGTTTCCGTCGAGTTGCCCGATACATACACGACCTTGACCCCATGCGCCTTCTCGAAGGCGGGAATGACGCGGGTCTTGTACATCTGCTCGGTGGAGCCGCCGACCCCCGCGACAAACAGCGTCGTTTCGGCGTGTGCAGGCAGCGCCATGCCAGCGCCCGCTGCGGCCAACAGCAGCGCGGACAGACCCTGACGCCAGGAGATGGATGAGGTACGGAGATACGGACTGGTCACGGGCAATGCTCCCTTTTTTGCGTTGCGGCAGATCGAGAACGTCGTGAGGACACGACCGGAAGATCTAGGCATCCGCCTCCGAGGACATCGCGGTAACCGCCATTCGGAAACGCTTTCTTTTTATGGGGCCATTTGGCTTGTGACCGAGTATTGTCAGCCTGAACCCATAGGGTCAAATACGAAGGTACGGGTTAAGTATTCATATTTGATATGGAGAGCTCTGTTGAATCTCAGACAGATCGAAGCCTTCCGCAGCGTAATGCGTCTAGGCTCCATGACCGCGGCCGCTGAAGCCCTGCACACCTCGCAGCCCAATGTCAGCCGACTGATCGCCCAGCTGGAGCTGAGTACCGGACTCAAACTGTTCGAACGCGCAGGGGTACGCCTGATACCCACTAAGGAAGGCAGCGCCTTCTTCCAGGAGGTGGAGCGGGCCTATGTAGGGTTGGACAGCCTGCGCCAGTCGGCCAAGAACATCCGCAACCTGGGTACCGGCCGCCTGCGTATCGCGGCAGTACCCTCGACTGGCCTCACGCTCATCCCCCACGTCATCAAGGACTTCGTCGCGACCCGCCCAGAGCTTACCGTCTCCCTGCACATGAACGCCTCGCCCACGGTGGTGCAGTGGGTGCAATCCCAATTCTGCGACCTAGGCGTAGTGGTCCAGCCCAGCGACGCCGGCCCCCTGGAAACGCTGCTCATCACCCGGCTCCGCGCCGTCTGCGTCCTACCGCCAGGCCATCGACTGGCGTCGCAGGAAGTCATCAGGGCACAAGATCTTCACGGCGAGAACTTCGTATCCCTCTGCCACGGCGACGGCACCCGCGAGCAGATGGACAGGGTCTTCGAGCAAGCCGGTGTCGAACGCAAACTCGCCGTGGAAGGCCAATACAGCTCCATCACCTGCGAGATGGTCGCCGCCGGCATGGGCGCCGCCCTCATGAGCCCGAACGTTGCCCAGGATTTTCTGCACAAGGGCATCACTATCCACCGCTTCGAGCCTGAGCTGTTGTTTCCGGTTTATGTTGTTGTGCCAGCAGGATCTAGCCAGACGCCTTTGGCGACGGACTTTATTCAGGCGCTACGGAAGCATTATGCACGGCACTTTCCGCAGTGAGAGCTGATTGCCATGGCCCTCTTTCCGCTTGAGGGTTGCTATAACGAAATTTATATCGGTTTTCCGAAAGGACGCAGGACGCGACAGGCCACTCATTCGGCTAACTCTCTGCGAAGAACCTGTTGCACCCTCGGGCGCCACGTTCAGACCAAGGGAACTACAGCCTCTATTATCCTAGCGCCGAATCCAGATAGCGGGGTTCTCAACAGCCAACTGCAACGGTCTAACTTGCGTAGCAAAGACGCTCCGGACGATGTCCGGCGTCTCCTGAGCAGGCACTGGTCATCGGAACGATTGTCACAACCTCTGCACACACAAGAGGAGAACTCATGGCTATCAATGCGGAACTCAAAGCTGAAATCTTGCGCCGCCTGTATCACTCGCATCCGGCAGGCCTGGGTAATGAAATTCTCGATAATCATCACGGGGATAATGCCGTTATGGAGGTTCTCCACGACCTGCAAGAGCATGGACTGATTCATAAGGGCAATATCCACGTTGGCGCTCAAGGCGAGCGCTCCCTGGTACTGCCCATCAAGCTAACTTCTGCTGGAGCAGATGCCGCTAAAGATGCTGAATAACATCAGAGGCCCAGTTCTAACGCCGGGCCTCTCTTGTTTCTATTGGCTAGTCCAAAGCAGCGGCTGACTCACAAGCAGCCTAGCTGCACGCGCTATAGGCAGTGGTCGACGAGCGCCCTCGGACCAAGGCTTTCATAAGCTGCTATGGGCAATAACAGGACCCGCGGCCTAAGGTAATGTCAGGTGCTATTGAGCGTGGACATTTCTTTAGGGTTGCGCAAGCAAGGGGCGAGACTCCAGCCAGATACGCATGACCCTAACCAGCAAGGCTCATGCAGCAACCTGGTTAAACGCCATTGAAGTTTTGCACCAATGGAATCGCTAGCGTGTCTGCCTGGATTTTGATTCTGTTTTGATTAGAGCCCACAAACGAAAAAGGCCCAAGCCACTAAGGGCTTGAGCCTTCTCGTTAATTTGGTCGGGACGGAGTGATTCGAACACTCGACCCCTTGCACCCCATGCGCTTATTTAGTGGATTTCCATGGAAGTCCATGGACGCTATTGGAACGCCGAAATCATAATAAATACGGGGAATATAGGCTATATTGGCGTCCATCATGATCCACCAGCATCCACAGACAGCCAAGCGATTCGGTGGGGTAAAAGTGGGGTAAAAAACTCAGGTAGCGGAATTATGCAAGGGGTAGGACATGGCCAAACTGACAGCCAAGCAACTGGAAGCGCTCACCGCCGTCGATGACGGCAAGATCCTTCGCGAAGAAGGTGGCCTGGTCGCCAAAGTCCGCTCAGGTTTGCGTGGCGTGACGGTACAATTTCGCTACGAGTTCAAGCTGAATGGATTGAAGCGCGACCAGAGCCTGGGCAGCTGGCCGAAGAAATCGCTGGCACAGATTCGCGCCGAACGTGATGAGGTGAAAGCGACAGCTGCCAAGGGTATCGATCCCACTGCAGCCCGCAAGGCCGCCAAGATCGAAGCTCAGGCCGCCATCGCCGCCACCATTGCCGAGGCCGAGCGCCAAGCCGCGGAGAACAAGACGGTCGCCGACCTTTTCGAAGAGTGGATGCACGACGGCGTATCCCGCCAGGACGGCAACGCCGAACTGCGTCGTAGCTTCACCAAGGACGTACTGCCCCTCATTGGCAGGAAGCCTCTGCGCAACCTCACCGAGAAAGACCTGCTCGCAGTCCTGCGCTCTATCAAGGCCCGCGGCCTGAACCGTACCGTCGTGATCCGCAACAACGACATCGGCCAGATGCTGCGCTGGGCCGAGAAACGCAAACCGTGGCGCGGCCTGATGGCCGACGGCAATCCGGCCGACCTGGTGGACGTCAACAAACTCCTCGACCACGACTACCAGGAACAACGCGACCGCCTCCTCTCCCCCGATGAAATCCGCGAACTGCGCGACATCTTCGCCCGCCTCGAACGCGACTACGAGGTCCTCCCCGCCGGCCAGAAATACTCGGGCATCCGCCCAGTCAACCCACGCGTCCAATGCGCCGTGTGGATCTGCCTGAGCACCCTCTGCCGCATCGGCGAACTGCTCAAATCCGAATGGCGCCACGTCGATCTGGAAAAAGGCACTTGGTTCATCCCAGCCGAAGCCACTAAGGGACACAAGGGCAAGCGCCAGGATCACCACGTATTTCTATCGTCATTCGCCTCAGAGCAGTTCAAGCGTCTCAAAGCAGAAACCGGGCATACACCGTTCTGCTTCCCCAGCAAGGACGAAAGCAGCCACGTCGACACCAAAACGGTCAGTAAGGTGATAGGCGACCGGCAGTGCCAATTCAAAAACCGCAGTAAGCCCCTGACAGGTCGTCACCACGACGACTCACTGGTGCTGAGCAAGGGCACCAAAGGGGAATGGACACCTCATGACTTGCGCCGTACTGGCGCGACTATGATGCAGGAGCTGGGTGTCACCCTGGAGATTATTGACCGCTGTCAGAACCACCTGCTGGGCGGCTCCAAAGTGCGCCGACATTACCTACATCACGACTATGCGAAAGAAAAAACTGAAGCATGGGGGCTTCTGGGAGAGAAGCTAGAAAAACTCATGCCAAGCCCATCGGCAGACTAGCGGCAGGACACATTACTTGACCGGTCACTTAGTCGATTACTTGACTGATCTACAGCCTTATTTCTGTTTGGCCACTTGTTTACCAAACCCAGTCAGGTAGTAACACTGCAATCGGCTATTGGGCTTGTCCGGCCTAGTCATGGCAATCAACCCTGCATCCAGCGCCGGACGCAGATAGCGCTCGCGGAAAGATTTGCGGTCAGCCAAGCCCAGCTTAGCTTAGCTTAGCTTGCAGCGTCTCACGACTGACCTCGCCAACCACATACCTGAGCAGCTCCGCGACTTGGGGGGTTACTTGAGGCGCGACTTGGGGGGGGGTTACGCTGAGGATCGCATCGCGCAGCATGCTCAACATAAACACAATAAACGGTGCACTGTCGGCTTGCTGGGAACTCTCGTTGATAACCGCGTAGTACTCGGCTTGATGCGCGTGCACTAGGCTTTCCACCGGCACATGCGCGAACCGCGGCTGCGCCAACGGCTCAGAATCAAGGTTTGCCACAGCCGCCCCATGCGCCCATTGCCATCGGCAAAGGGGTGGATAAATTCGAACCCGTAGTGACAGACACAACTGGCAATCAGCGGCGGCTGATCGGCTATTTCTAACCAGTGCAGTAGGTCACGCATTAGCTTGCTGACGCGATTGGCCGGTAGAGCCATGTGCACCACCTGATCCCCCTTCATCACGCCGACACCGCCCTGGCGATAATGTCCGGCATCTTCGATCAGGCCTTTCATCAGCAACGCGTGAGCATTGAGCAGATGCTTGCGGGCTGCCAAGCCTTCAGTTGCTCGTAAATCGCCAGCGCATTAAGCGCCTCTTGTACGTCCTCAGGCGACGCAATAATGCGCATACCGTCAAGAATCGCGGTGATCTGCTCTTCGCTCAGCGTATTGCCTTCAATGGCCAACGAACCTTGCACGGTGCGGATACGATTCATCCGTCGCAAGCGTAAAGCATGGGCATGCTTCGACTGCGCACTTATCCGCGCCAACGATTTGTGCAATCTCCGCCACCAAAGACAGAATGCGGCCGTTCAGCATAAAGGGGGGCTGATACATCATCACGCCGCCGCACTACGTTTGATAGCCGCGATCACCGCCACAATCGCGTTGGCATCGGCATCGCCAAAGGCACCGTCCAGGCCCTCGTGGTGCAGTGCGGTAAAGGGGGGCTCATAGAGCTGTCCGGCCTCCATCACGCCCTGCCGAGTGAGGCGCTCGATGATCATTTCGACAAAGCGAATCTGCTGGCTGCTGTAGCGGTTCTCGTCGAGGAATTGGCCGAAAGCCTCCTTGGCCGCATTGCGATCCAAGCCCACCAATGAGCGGATCAGGAGAGTCAGCGGCTGGTCCGCGCCATAGCACTGCTCGAATTGCTCACGGCTCTGCACCGGCTCCGACTCGTAGACAAAATGCTCCAGCTCGCTCAGGTCGCTCGACGTAAGCGGGCGGTTGAATTTGAGCTTGGCGATAGCCATGTGATTCTCGTTGGCACGGATATAGGCTTCGACCTTCTTCCTGTACTGCTCCAGGTTGATGCCGGTGTTGAAGTCCTTCAGATTGACCACCGTCGCCTCGCCAATCTCGTCGCTCAGCACGCTGTACACCGGGTTGCTCGGGCGGCGCTCGATAAACTTGATCAGCTCACGCATCCGGCGGCGCAGTTGCTCAAGCATTGGCAAGCGGATGTCCTGCCAGTATTCGTCGGTTTGCACGTCCTGCAGCAACGCCAACTCGGCATGTACCGCCGGAATGCTATCCATCACTTCCAACTGGCTAGCCAGCTCGACCACCTTGTCGCGATAGGTAATGAAATCGCTGGTTGAACGCAGCAACGCCAGTTGCAGGTTCAGGCAGACCAGGTCGAACAATTTGGCAGTAATGTGCTCGGCCGCACGCTCACTCGGCAGGCCGGCGACATGGCTGCGCAGATCGCCCAGCGCCGCCTCATCCAGGGCATTCCACACCTCACGTTCAGCAAAACGGGTCACGTGTTCCAGCTCAGTACGGACGATGAAATTGTCCGGGTTCATCGCCGCGACCTCGTCGTGCAGTTCGTTGGTCAAATCCGTGCGCATTTCGACAAAGGCAACGTAATGGCCACTGGTTTCCGCCAGCGCCCCCGGCTCGCGCACATTCTTCGATGCCAACAACGCCAGCAGATCCAGTCGCGCCTTGAACAAGCGCTTACCCAACGGCTCGGCCACACCGCCCAGTGCGCCCTTGGGGTTTTCGTTGAAGTATTCGAAGTTGCCGCAGAAATCGAAGATGGAGAACTCGCGCTTGTGCACGCCCGGCGCAAATAGATCCGGGCACAGCCGCGTGCCGCGCCCGATCATCTGCAGGAACTTAACCTTCGAACGCACCGCCTTGAAGAACACCAGATTCAGCACCTGCGGCACGTCGATGCCGGTGTCGAGCATGTCCACCGAAATGGCGATCTGCGGCAGCTTGTTGAGCTTGCTGCTGAAGTCATCAATCAGGGTCTGCGAGTAACTCACCGCATGGGTGATAACCCGCGCAAACTCGCCATTGAAGTGCGGGTAGTGATGATTGAAGCGCCGGGCGATAAATTCGGCATGCTTCTGGCTCACCGCAAAGATGATGGTCTTGCCGAGCTTGTCGCCGCCCTCCACCTTCAGGCCGTTCTGCATCAGGTGCTTGAGCATCAGGTCGACAGTTGGCTCGTTGAACAGCTGCTTGTTGACCTCCGAGGCCAACACCTCGGTGGGTGCTTCGCCCTCGGCGCTGTAATCGCCCCAGTCCAGCGACTCCCAGTGCTCTTTCTCGTCATCGCTGAGCTGGTCGTAACGGATGCCTTCGCGGACAAACTTGATCGGCACCGAATACGCCGTGGGCGGCACCAGATAGCCATCCTCCACCGCCTCATTCAGGCCGTAGGCATCAGTCGGCACGCCGGTTTCCAGACCGAAAAGGTGATAGGTATCGCGGTCCACTTCGTCACGCGGGGTGGCAGTCAGGCCCACCAGGTAGCTGTCGAAGTAACGGAAGATCGCACCGTACTTCTGGTACACGCTGCGGTGCGCCTCGTCGATCACGATCAAGTCGAAGTGGCCAACGCCGTACTTGCGGCGGTCGCCCTCCATCTGCTCAATCAAGCCCATCATAGTTGGATAGGTACACAGATAGACGCGCCCCTGGCCGTTCTTGTCGGTCACCAGATTGACCGGGCTGGAGTGCGGCAAGAATTCCTTGAAGGCATTCGTGGCCTGATTGACCAGGGGCACCCGGTCAGCCAGGAACAGCACGCGCTTGACCCAGTTGCCGCGCATCAACAGCTCGACCAGAGCAATCGACATGCGCGTCTTGCCGGTACCGGTGGCCATGGTCAGCAAACCGGCGCGGCGGCCCTGGCTGAGGGATTCGGTCATCGCCCGAATCGCCCGGTGCTGATAGGTACGCTCGACAATCTCGCTATTGATCGGCAGCTCGCGCAAATCGCTTTGCAGGCTGCGCCGCTGGATCGCCAGTTCCAGCTCATCACGGGTATAAAAGCCCTGTACCTCGCGGGGCGGCGCACGGCGGTCGTCCCACAGCCAGGTGTGGTTGCCGTTGCTGTAGAAAATCAGCGGGCGCTGGCCCTTCTCGGCCTCCAGGCAATCGGCATAAAGCTTGGCTTGCTGCTGACCCACGTCCGGGTCTTTTAGGCTGCGCTTGGCCTCCACCACGGCCAGCGGTTTGCCGTTGGCACCCCACAGCACGTAATCGACAAAGCCCTCGCCCTGGCCGTTGGGCATGCCGCTAACCGGCACTTCGGCGTCGGCGTTCTTGCCCAACTCCCAGCCGGCCTCGCGCAGCAGCACGTCGATAAACAAACGGCGGGTGTCGGCCTCGTCGTAATCGTGGCTGTCCGGCACGGCGATATTCGCCGCCTTGGCCTGGGCCAGTGCCGCACGGGTAGCCACCAGTTCAGCATCCAGCTTGGCCAGCAGCGCCTCGCGCTCGCTCAGGCTGGCGGCCTGCTCGGCAATCGCCGCCTCGCGGGCTTCCAGGGTGCCGTGCTGGGCAGCGATCTGTTGCTGGAATTTGGCTTCCTGTTTTTTCAGCTCTTCACGGGTAAAGGCCGCCGCATCGCTGACGCTGACCAGCTTCGGCACGTTCTGTTCGTCGAACGCCGCGTCGATGCTTTTCGGGTCGCTCGCTCGGGTGTAGGTGCGCGCCAGCCAGAACAGCAGGTGAAACAGTTCGCGCACCAGCTTCATCGCATCGCTGTAGCTGATCGGCTGATTGCCATGCACGGCTTGGTTGCCCAGCTTCTGAATCAACCGGGCCTTCTGATGGATCTGCGGCGGCAGCAGGCGCACAAACTCAACCTGGGTCAGCAGCAGATTAAGGCCGTTGTCGTAAGGCATGCGCAGGTCGCGGTCATGCTCATAGAGCCAATGCACCGCTTGCTCCAGGGCATGGCGGGTGCGCATGCAGCAGGCGCGTGGGTCGGAGTACACCAGCTGTTCCGCGCCCTTGGCCGGCTCGAACAGGGTTTTGAATTCGGGGATGAGAAATGCAAAGTTGCTCATATCAACCGGCTGCCTTCTGTGCGTCCACCTCGTCCAGGTGCTGACGCACGCTGCCGATCGAGTCCTGAATTCTGCGGGTAAAGCTGGACGGTTCGCGGTAGGTCATCACCAACCGATCGATCGCGCGAGTCATGGCCACATACAGCAGGCGCGCCTCGTCGACTTCGTCTTCACCCTTCTTCGGCATTTCACCCAAGTTGGGGATCAGCACCAGGCCGAACTCCAGGCCCTTGCTCGAATGCATGCTGACGATCTTGACCGCATCCTCGCTGCCATACAACGTGCCACGGCCCTTGGCCGACTGGCCCGAGGCGAAGGCGATGCCGGCCTCGCTCAAGGCCCGCTCGATGCGTTGCGCCTGGGCGGTGCTGCGATAGATCACCGCCATATCGTTCAGGGCACGGCCCTGGCCTTGCCCGTCGCGAATGCGCTCGACGATGCAGTTGTGTTCCTGCCAATCGGACTCACAGCGCAGCAGCTCGGGGAAGGCGCCGCGCCGGCCCGCGCTTTGTGGCGCGACGATGGGCACGCCATCCTCGGCGGCATCGCGGGCGGTCAGCAGTTCCATGGCAAAAGCCCGCGCCACCGACAGTACCTCCACGGTATTGCGGTAATTCAGCCGGAGGATGATGGTGCGGCCCTGGGCCTGAATGCCGACGCTGGCAAAGCTGAAATCCATGCCGCTTTTACCGCCCTTGCCGCGATAGATCGACTGCGCATCGTCGTACAGCACCAGCAGCGAATTACTCTCCGGATCGATCATCTGCACCACCAGCTTGAACCACTCGGGCTGGAAGTCATGGCCCTCGTCGATCAGCACCGCCGCGTACTGGGCGCGGGGGATTTGCCGACGGTCAACGCCAGCGATGGTGTTCTCGACCATCTGCGCCATCTTGGCGTTGACCGACAATTTTGGGTCCGGGCGATCGACATTAAAGGCGGTGAGCATGTCCGAGCACCAGGCGTGGAAGTTACGCACCACAACCTTCTCGCTCAGGCCGCGCTCGGCCAGCACCTGCTGCAGGCGGCCGGCCAGGGACTTGTTGTAACAGAGCACCAGCACCGGTTTGCTCGACACCTGCGCCAGGTGCGCGCAGCGGTAGCCGAGGATCATGGTCTTGCCGCTGCCCGCCGCGCCATGAATCACTCGATGGCCCTCGCCGAGGGAGCGCGCCAGTTGCTCCTGCTGCAAGTCCATCACCTTGATCAGGCTGGGCAGAGGCGCGTCCTGTTCGGCGAACAGCCCGAACTGCCCCGGCAGTGCATTCACCCGCACCTCGGGGTACAGGTGATAACGCACGCGGTCGATCTGCGGCAGGCTCAACTGGCACGGGAAGACATGGTGGAACATGTCCCACAGCCGTTGCTGGAAGGCTTCGGCATCCACCGTCTCGGTCATTTCATCCTGAAACAGCACCTGCTTCGGGTTGAGCACCTCGGCTAGGTCCGTACCCTCGAACTGCTTGCGGGTGATGTTGGTCAGCACCACGCCCCAGCCAAACGGCATAATCAAGTTGCCGGCACGCGGCGAGCCAGCGGGCTGCTTTAACGCCGGATCACGCTGCAACATCATTACCACTTCCATGGCGTAGGCCCGCGCCTGCAGCATCGGATTCTTCTGGGTTTTCAGCACGCCATCAGCAAAGATCTTCGCCTGGCCACGATCCATGCTCCGGATGGTGTCCAGCCTCCAATCCTTGACCTCCAGCACCAGCACGCCGCGTAGCGGATGCATCAGCACAAAATCCGGCTGCAAGGCCTTTGGTCCCACCGGAATATTGAACCAGCAAAGGTAATCGTCTTCGAGCTTCTTCTCCAAGCGCTCGGCCAAGCGGCGTTCGCCAGGGGTGTCGAAACGGCAGCTGGTGCGAGCGGGGAAGAGTTGAGCCATTTGGGTTGCCTGTTCCTTGGCGTGCCGGGGGCACAGGTTATGACCTAGAGCGTACCTGCAAATGCATTCTGCTGGAGTGCAGCAAAAAGTTCGTCAGAACGACTTTCCTGACTTACCGCCTGCGCGCGCTGTTTTTCTAGCGATTTCTTGATCGTAACAAAACGTCGTTGCTCTTCTATCGAGGGTAATGCAACCGGTAGCTCTTTGATGATTCCCATATTGAGCCCCGCCATGATTGCGCCTTTGGCTCGGCTTTCAAGGTAGCTCCGAGCGACTGGATGCATCAAGAAGTACGAATGTAAAAACTCCGGCTCGCACCGTGTGGCGTCGAGAGTAATACAGCAGAGATGCTTGGTATTGATCGCGGTGGGCACGCCATCTGGGACAACAGCGCATCGCCCACAGGTGCCCATGATGGTTATTAGTACGTCGCCTGGATTAACCCGATAGCGAGCGAGCTGCGCATATTTTTCTGCCGTAATGAATCGTGGCTTCGCCCATGCAAACGTGTTGGATACGGCGTTATCTATACCGAGAACAGCGATGCCTTGGTCGACAAACTCACTATGCAGCAATTGACTGCCGAAGGGACCGGTACGTATAGCTCCAGCAGCAGGCGCTAGCTCTGCTACTGATGTGGACGCAGTAGTGCTGCCGCCAAACATTTCCAGAAACACGGATTGCAGCAGTTGATCGAGCTTGGCGATAGCTTCGCGGCGCTTGGCGCGCAGTGCGTCGGCCTTGTCCAGAACCGCTGCGATACGGCGCTGTTCGGGAATGGGGGGGAGTGGAATCGTTAGCGCGAGACATCGTGCGATGTCCATGTTGGAAATGTTAGTAGTCTGCCTGCCACAGTTTCGAGCATCGGCTTGGGTATCAGGTGAATTAAACCAGTGATAGAGGTACCGCAAATCTACTTTGCTCTTATCGCCCCTCAAGGCGGCGATAAATCCACCTACCGTTGCGGCATAACTTAACGCCGGCACCCAGCAACACTTCCCAACGAGATTCCAGCTATTGGCCGTAGACACAAGCAAATCGCCTTCTCGAAGAATTTTCTCTTCGCTTTTGACGTGGCCACGAGGGATCGACAGAAGATCAGATTCATCCAATACCTTTTGCACGTTTGCAGTCCGCATACAAACAATCGCCCCCTCGGAGAAGTTATCCATAAGGTCAGAAGGCTTGTAGGTAACGCCCCTGATGAACTCTGCAACATCACCAAGTGCTACCGCAGGGAAACTCACGACAGCATCCCCTCCAACTCATCCATCCCCCGCATAATCTCCGCCTCCAGCGCCTTCAACTCGGCCAGAATTTTCTGCGGCGACTCGTGCTGCACTTCCTCGTACACCACTTGCTTGTAGCGGTTGATCGACAGGTCGTAATCGGTGTCGGCGATTTCTGCCTTGGGCACCAGAAAACTCTGCTCGGTGCGCTCGCGGCCGACCTCACCCGCACGGTTAACCCTGCGCACTGCGCTGATCGCCTTCGACTACGAAGCTCACGAATGCGACTGGCGACCCGTCCCATCTTTATAGAGGTCTATCGCGTTGCCACTTGCTCGCACCGTAGCAGGAGCAGCTAAGTGTTCAAGCGGACGCAGTTGCTGCCGTGACAACACCACCATCGACCACCTGCAATCGTCCCTCAGCGGCAAGCGTTTCAACTCTCGTATCAAGCATGCCTGCGATCTTCGAAGTGGCACGCCCAAAGCCCAAGAGCCTGAGCGCACCAGAAATGGCGTCCTCACGACTCATGGAGAAACCGAGGGTTACCGTTTGGACTAATGCTTGATCCAACTCCTCAGGCGCTACCCACTCGAGCTTGCGCTCGGACGACTCCCAGTGAGCTCGGCTGCGAATGGGTGTAGGCCCACCGTCCACCGAGTAAATGAAGCCTCCACTGCCCTGAAACAGTCTGTGCCGAACGCCAAGACGAATAGCGTTCTCCACCGCGACTGTGATCCTCGACCCAGCCCGGGTCACGCCAAAGGCTTCCATCAGTCGTCGAGTGATTTCACCGGTATGCACCGGGGCCTCAACAGCAACCACGGTTCGAATCATCTGCATCAGATTCTCAGGTTTTTCTTGATGCAGCTCAGTCAACGATGCCACTGGAGCCAGGCGAGCCTTCACGTAGGGTTGACTCAAACTTGGCATGGACTCCTCAGCTGGAGCCCCTCGAACGATCTCATGCTTCGCCTCTGGCACTACTTCAGGGGTGGCACGACGACCCTCTGCAATTTTGGCCCGGGCGGCCTCAACTGCTGCCACCGCACGGGCTATTTCCTGTTGCGGATTGCGGAACCAGTCAGTACTCCAGATGCGGTGGAAGTTCCAACCCAACCCCTCAAGCACGCCTTGACGCAAGCGGTCGCGGTCCCGAGCTGAACGCGAGCTATGGTAAGCGGCGCCATCACACTCGATTGCCAGCACATAGCGCCCGGGATACTCAGGGTCTTTGACTGCGATGTCGATAAAATACCCGGCAGTTCCCACCTGCGGTTCAACCTCATAGTTGCGCTCACGTAACGCTTCTATGACTTCTAGCTCAAACGGTGAGTCGGCGGCCTTGCCGGTCTCTCGGGCGACTTCGAGCTCTCCGGTTTCAGCAAATTTGAGGAAGTTCTTCAGGGCCCTTACACCGAGCGGAGCGCCAGCATCAATCTCCAGTTCGTCAGCCCTGAAGTTGCAGAACACCCGCATAGCCATTTTGGCACGCGTGATCAGTACGTTGAGGCGACGATGCCCGCCGTCGCGGTTAACCGGGCCAAACTCTTTGGCAATCCGGCCGGACTCATTGCGACCATAGCCGATGCTGATAAAGATCTTGTCTCGCTCATCACCCTGGATGTTCTCAAGGTTTTTGACGAAAAACGGCTCACTGCCCTGAAAAGTGAAAAATGCCTCAGCCTCTGGCATCTGTCGGCGTAGCAATTCGATCTCGACGTGGATAAGGTCGCGCTGCGCCACACTGAATGCTGCGACACCCAGCGATAGCTCAGGCGTTCGAAGTGCATGCTGCATAACGGCCTGCGCAACTGCTTTGGCCTCCCCTTTGTTGGTGCGGGTACGACCTCGGTCATACAGCGCATCAGGCAGGTAGTCGAAGCTCACCCCACTGGCGTGCGGATGCTGGCCCGCAGAGGGGAAGACCACCAGCTTGCTGTCATAGAACTCGACGTTGGAAACCGCAATCAACGACTCATGCCGGCTCCTGTAGTGCCAGCGGAGATAGCGCTCTTGGCTACCTGCCGCCTTGAACATGCTCAGGATGCTTTCAATGTCGGCGGTAGCAGCATCCTCATCATCCATTTCGACATCACGACTGAAAAAGTCAGTGGGGGGCATCTGCCGAGTATCCCCGACCACCACCACCTGCTTACCGCGCATGATGGCGCCGAATGCATCGACAGCCTTCACCTGAGAGGCCTCGTCGAATACCACTACGTCGAACTCCAGCTTTCCTGGAGGAAGAAAGTTCGCGATCGACATGGGGCTCATCATGAAGACAGGCTTGATCTGCTGGATCGCCCGACCGGCCCTCTCAATTAGTTGCCTGATCGGGATATGTCGGCGCTTCTTGTTCAGTTCAGCCCGTAACACCGCCATTTCACCGGGCTGGTTGATGTTGGGCATCCCCTCCCAGACCTTTTTAGCCAAATGCGTTTGCGCATGATTGAGGGAGGCCAAATCGAGCGACTTGAACCTCGCAATTTGATGCTCATGCTTGATCCGGTCGAACTGCTGTAGCGCTGGCTTCTCGGCATATACCCGTTGTACCAAGCCTGAATACCAAGAGAAATCCAGAATTGCCGGTAGCTGTTTTGGTTCATCACTGCTGATGGCAATATCCAACAAGCGGTCCAATTCGGCCTTGCGCAACTGTTCCGCCAACACATTGAACCGTGCCATCTGATACAGCGCAGTCAGACTTTCCTGCCACTGCTGCAAACGCTCGCCAAGAGCCGCCAGGCCAAGTGCCCTGACGTCAGCCTTGGCGTTCTCCGCCTGCATACCGGTGACTTGAAGCGCGCTGCGCAAGGCCTTGTCTAAACCAACAACATGTTGCTCTATTCCGGTAACTGCGTCACCCAAACCACTGGCATCGGTGTGCCCGGCCAAGAAGGCAATGATGCCTTGTGGAATCTGCCCATTCCCCAGATCGTCATGCAGCTTGATCACCCAAGCACTCAAGCGCTCAAGCACCGCCCAATCCGTTTTCTGACGTTGCCATTGGGCACCGAAAAGTGCGCTCCCTAGCGCTTCGTGCTGGTCATAGACCTTCTTGTTCTGTTGATAGGTCAGTACCGAATCAACCAGCTCCAGCATGCCCGCATTAGTCTTGGGCAATGTCTCACGGGTAAGTCCCTGGAGACGCGTACGTGCCGCCCGGAAACGACCCGAGAAAATCTTCCACCACTTGTCGCCGTAGGCCAGCAGACTCTGTCGAACCTCTAGGAGATCCTGCTCCCAGGCAGCATCGATCAACTGGCCGTCATATTTAGCGCGGCAAGCCGTCATATGCTCGCCAGCCTCCAACAGCTCACGAATGACGTCACGCCTGGATTGCCACTCGCCCGTAGAAAGATGTACCCCTTCGAGTCGCGGAGCTTCGGCCGCACGCCGTGCGGCACGGCACACCACATCCACATCTGCCAAGGTGGCCGGCTGAGTCAGCATTAACCGCTCAGAAAGTGCTGCGGCTGCCGACTTCAGTGCATTAAGGTGCGAGCCTGCCAACTGCAGGGCATCGTTGGCGCTGCTCTGGTCGATAGGCGAAAAGAACGTCCGCTCACTGCCCCAGAATACACTCCGGTCAGGCCGTCCCATCTCCTCAAGGTGCAGCACCAGTTCCTCAACCAACTCACGCCGTTTTTGCTGCTCGGCATAGCTCCAGGCCGCCATAGGCGCGAAAGGAATGACCGGCAATCCGGAATAGACACGCTTCAGCTTCAGGTAACGACCAAGCACATCAACAAAAGGCAAACCGCTCGCGCCTGCGGAGGCACTCACAGCCTCGCAGTACTGATTGAGGCCATCTTGCAGCTCTTTCAAACTGGCAAGGTCTTCCTCGCCTACTTTGGTCAGTGGTCGCCCCTGATCCAGAGTTCGTCCTAGCTCCTTGAGCACAGACTGCTTTGTGGACTTGTGGCTATGCAGTTCAAGAACGGCATCACCCAAATGACTTTCATCCAGACGACGCTTAACCACCTCAAGTGCCGCCATTTTCTCGGCAACAAACAACACCGTTTTCTTCTGGCCGATCAGCTCGGCGATGATGTTGGTGATCGTCTGTGACTTACCTGTACCCGGTGGTCCCTGAATAACCAGGTTGGAGCCCTCACGCACCTCCAGAATGGCTTCTGTCTGGCTGCTGTCGGCATCCTTCACAAACCGTACATCGCCCGGTTTGATCACCGAGTCGATATTCACATTCTCCGCATACGCCGCGCCCATATCCCCGAAGCCGGAGCCAAGCAAGCGCTTCATCACGCCATTGGCATCGGGTTGCTTCTCTTCCGGCCAGCTTTTCGGGTCAAGATCCTTGAACATCAAAAACTTGCCGAACGAAAAGAAGCCCAGCGCAATCTCGTTGCTGGCTACCCTCCAGCGCCCCTGTTTGCTGATTACATCAGCAACATCGCCATAGAAGCGTCCAAGGCTGCTCTCATCGGTGGCGAAGCTATCCTCGTCAAACGCGCAGGAAGCCATATCCAAACCAAAATCCGTCTTCAGCTTGGCCACCAGCGAAAGGTTCGCCATCAGCTCGTCACCCGAGTACTTCAGCTTGAAGGCATCTTTGGCGCCACTGCGTTCTAGACTGACCGGCAGTAATAGCAAGGGAGCTTTACGCAGGTTCTCGGAGCTATCCGCTTCGTACCAATGTAAGAAGCCAAGAGCCAGGAACAGCGTATTTACGCCCTGCTCCTCAATAAAGCCTTTAGCCTCGGTGTGAATCTTCAGCAGCTGCAAGAACAGACGCTCATCATCGATGGCCGTCTGCAAGCGGGTATCCAGATGGCGACGGGATCTGCCTGACTCATCTTCATCAGCCTCGTCGGCAACACTGGACCAGTCCAGGGTGTCCAGCTCATGCAGCAACTCTGCGTCGCTGGCGGTGTCACCCTCAGCGTCTTCGGGCTTGGCAGCTTTTGCCAGCTCGGCCAGTTTCTTGCGAGCCATAGGCGCAAAAGTCATGGCCTTTTCTTGGCGGTAGAGGATGCTGAACACCTCCTTGGACAGCTCATCAACTATCATCAAGGTCTTAGCTGTTTTGCGGAAATTGAGCATGTTGTTGCGAAGCCCGATGTCCAGCAGTTCTTTGCGGCTGCTCTGTAGTTTCTGGCTGATCACTGCACTCATAGGAGAACCCACTATCTAAAACTGCAAATCAAAACGGTTGGAATCGCCCAGGTACCGGAGTAGAGGCTCATCGGTGAGCAGCCAACACGGCGGATAGCGCATGAGCCAAGGCATTAAAGCCGCCATCCTTAGAACCGATAAAGCGCACATCCAAACCGTCAGGAGTCGACAGATTAAGCTGGCTATATGCACAGATCGGTAGTTCCGGATTGTTCTTGAAGCGCCGATCTGGGCCGCCTTTTTTGTTGACGTAGTGCCAGGTCTTATCGACGACCCGCGCATCACTCGGAACCGACTCACACTCAATGTATTGGACAGCCGAACTGACCGCGGACAAGTTGACATACTCGATTGCGCCCACCGCGTCACCTTGAAACGCAAGCACGCGATCTGGGTAAAAGGCCAACGTAGTTTTGTCTGAAGTGAGCACCGGCACCGGCACATTAGCTATAACACCCGGCGCATGCCCAAGCACCAGCTTTGCCCCGCCTAGCTTGAGCCCCTGACCGGCGCCAGCCGAATACTTGGTGTCCGCATAACGGGCAGTCGAGGCAATGGACTTTAGTTTGCGCGCCATCGCAGCCTGTTTAAGCGCACGACACAGGCTCTCAAAGAGCTCGTTAGTGACCTGGTCCGGCTCATAGAAGAGAACCGTCAGTTTGCGCATCTGGTCGCGCCAGTAAACCCACCCAGTAATCGCAGCAAAGACGGCAAACGTCACCAGACGAAGAACTGGATGCCAAGACTCACCAACACTCAAGAACAGGAAAAACAAAACCAACAAGCCAGCGCCGACAAAGGGCCATAAGCACCTCGGCCTGGGCGGCCTTCAGCTTGGCAAACTGCTGATCGCGAACCACTGCCGAATAATCACCCGTATCGGCATCCTTGCCTCGCAGCACCTGGTAGACGGACTTCAGACGGGCACGACGAAACGCCAGCGCCACCGACACCCGTAAGAGCTGGTCAGGGTCAGGTTCGATAAAGTGATTGAACGATGACTTGCTCTGGGCGGGCTGCCTGGAGTCCGCACAGAACTTCTCCAGCGCCAGTCGCCCTTCATGCCAGAACACAGAGAGCAGGGTCAGGATAAAATCCGCCTGGTTGAGCTTCTTGCCTTCACTATTGATGCGCACGAAGATCTCGGCGACATGCTCTTCATCCACGTTCTCGGCAATCTCCAGCGCCGTAAACGGGTACCCCTTGAGGTTGATCAACTGCTGGATGTTGTCGGCAATGCGCTCTTCTTCCGCCTCATCCAGCGCTTCGCGCTCACCCAGCTTGTAAATGAAGGCATTAATCAACTTACGGCTATTTTGCCCCTCTGCCCACAACAGGGAGATATTGGCGATCCATTCCGGGTCACGCCGGATGCTGTTATCCGCCACCTCAAACCGCCCACTGCGCGGGTGGAAGGCAATTTCGATCTGCCGCTTCTGGTAGTTCAAATCGAGCACAGTTTGCCCGCGGAACACCGCATAGAGCGATGTCAGCCGCTGTTGCCCATCCACGATCAAACGATTGGGGACGTCACGCACCTTAGGGCCGCTGCCGATGTTGCGGCTCTTGTCATCACTCTGGTTGGCCCAGAACAGGAAATAGCCCACCGGGAAGCCGCGGTACATTGAGTCAAACAGATCGCGAACCTTGGTGTTCTTCCAGACAAAGGGCCGCTGAATATCCGGCAAGCCAATATCGCCTGTCTCAATGTAATTCAGCAGATTGTCCAGACTGTAATCGACCCGTTTAAAACAAATGCTACTGTCAGCCATTACTTCCTCCTTGCTCCATGTAATTCTGACCAGCTAACCGCTGTCCTTGCCCAAGTTGAAGCGCACCATCGGAGGCTTCACTGAGTGTTTCAACTGCACACAACCGCACGGCTAGCCGCCATAGCTAACCAGCCAAGGCAGCAGATAGATCTGAAGGACCCAGAGCGAACCTTGCACAATTTGGGCTGATGAAACTGGAAAGCCATTCCTGGGAGACCGCGACCAACCTTTTGTGACCCTCATCACCTTATCCAGTGACAAGGCATGGGTAAAGAGATACCTTGCTTTTTTGCCGGTTTAGTCAGTATGCCGGCGCGCAGTCCGTGTATGGGCGTTTTAGCCACATCGCCACGCCCCAGCCAGCTTGGGCTCGGCGCGTCTTGAGAGCGAAGCTCGTCTTGATGAAGCACTGCTGCCCCTTACCCCGATGCTCCAGAGCATTACCATCCTCAGAAATCACCAGGTCGGTTTCGAGGTTTGAGCGAGCGCCTGAGCGAACCTCAAACTCGTCATCGAGACCCGCACCCCTCTGGTGCAGTACGTGCTGCAGCGCTACCAGATAGATCCCGCCAAGGTGCATACCAAGGCTATTGCCCAGCAGATCGTGGTAGGCAATTTAGATGAGTTGCGAGACTGGCTTTACCACTGATAAGGATTTGCCTCTCGCTCGACCTACCCCTCTCAAATCTAGGCCCTTCGTAGCGACTTTATCGACATAAGGGGCAATAATCCCTATGAAATTAGAACCTTACGATGTTTGACCGCTTACTTGTACGCTTACTTAATCGGTAACAGCACCCTCAAGCACCCAACCAGCCCAGGTTCACGTGACCCAACTTGATTCGAAAAATCTTCAGACCTGTATTACCTAAGGGAAGACGGGCAGCTAACGCCCTCTTCAGTCCTTCCCTACGTATGGAGTCTGAACGATGTCGATCCACTGTCCTTCCTGCAATTCCGAGCGTGTCCGAACGCGCAATATCGCCCGCAAAGTGGGCGGGGCTGCTGGCGCCGCGGGTGGTGCGGCGACGGGCGCTGCTAATGCGGTGTTGGGTGCACGCAGCGGTGCGGCCATAGGCGCCGTCGCCGGGCCGGTGGGCATGGCGCTGGGTGGCCTGGCGGGCTCCATTCTTGGCGGCTTGGCCGGAGGTGCCGTGGGTAGCTTGGCTGGCGCCCGGCTCGGCGAGGAGATCGATGCACGGGTGCTTGATAACTTCGAGTGCCAGGCCTGCGGCCATGTGTTTTCCGATCACGACAGTTGACGCTTCTACTGCGACAAGACGTGTCCAGCGCCCTCCCTTTTTACTGATTCTTGTGCTCGGTGCTGTTGAGCCGAGCGTGGCCAGCCTCGCTGGCAAGGAGATCCTAATGGCTCGTCTCATCGAGCAAATGGCTTATGTCGGTGCCACGCCCTGGCATGGCCTCGGCAATCGACTCACACGAAAACAACCCCTCGAGACCTGGCAACGCGAAGCCGGTACGGACTGGCGGATTCTCGAAAGCCAGGTGAATTTCAAGTCGGACGCTATCGGAAGTCTAGGCACAATCCGCTCGCTCCCAGAGCAGAAAGTCCTGTATCGCTCCAACACCAAGGCGCCGCTGTCGGTGGTCTCGCAACGCTACCAGGTGGTGCAGTCTCACGACGTGCTGGAGTTCTACAGGGATCTGACCGAGGTGTCCGGCTATGGGCTGGAAACCGCTGGCGTGCTCAAGGGTGGCCGCAAGTTCTGGGCCCTCGCGCGCACCGGGCAAGGTGCAGCGCTCAAAGGTTACGACCAGATCAACGGCTACCTTCTGCTGGCCACCTCCTACGACGGTACCCTGGCCACCACGGCAACGCCGACCATCGTGCGCGTCGTGTGCGACAACACCCTTACCGTCGCCCTACACGGCGCCGGCCGCGCGATCAAGGTGCCCCACAACACCCGCTTCGATCCCCGGTCGGTGAGAAAGCAACTCGGCATCGCCGTCTCGCAATGGGACGACTTCATGTACCGCATGCGTGCGTTGGCCGAACGCAAGGTGCAGTGTCACGACGCCCCGGGGCTTCTTCATGAACGTACTGTGCGAGATCTCACCGACCGCCACACTGCCGGACGTGCTGCCGAACGAACGCGCACTGCGCAAGGTGCAGGAGCTCTACGAAGGTCGGGGTCGTGGCTCGAACCTGGAGTCAGCTCGCGGTACGGCTTGGGGCCTGCTCAATGCCGTGACCGAGTTCGTCGACCACGAGCGCCGGGCGCGCGGTACCGAACACCGCCTGGACTCGGCCTGGTTCGGCCAGGGTGCGCAGATTAAGCAACGTGCTTTGTCGGCCACACTTGACTTGGTGGCCTGACGGGTTCCCCTCCTCGCTATTGGCCACGCCCCCCCCACGGCAGAGCCAATGCCATTCCAGATTCGAAGCGCTGTTACCTACTTCCTAACACCTAGCTCAGGCGGCCTCGTGTCGGCTGAGCGTTTTATGCCGCACAGGAGACTGCTCATGAGTCGTTCATCCCTGATCACAACGCAGCAACACCCTCGTCCACTCCTCCACCTCGTCACCACCGCTACAGCTTCTCGCCTTGCAGCTCCTGAAGCTCGGCCTTTGAGACTTTTCAGCCAAGACGCTGCAGCGGCCCTGGGGCTGGATCCTGACAAATCTCAGCTGGAGCTCTGGCTAGAGAAAACTGGACGGCAAACGGCTGCTCTGGAGAACGATCTTCGGGACGACAGCACGCCAGCGTTCTGGCCAAGCGTACTCGAGCCCATCATCGCTTGGCGCTACAGAAGGAGCACCGGCCGCAAGGTTCGGCGCTACAGCCGGGAGGTGTCCCATGCCTCGCCCGATCTACCCTGGATGATTGCCCGCATTGAACGCGAAGTGCTGGATGACGAAGACGTCCAGTTGCTCGTGTGTAGAGCAGTGGGTGCCAGCGAAGTCCACCTCTGGCAGGAAGGCGTGCCGGTAGCTATGCGCCTGCAGGTCATGCACCTACTGGCAGTGACAGGTAAACACGCGGCCGACGTGGCCGTACTGCTGGGTGGTCAGCAGTGGCAGATTCATCGTATCGAACGCGATGAAGACAGCATCACGCAGCTGATCGAAGGGGAGCGGCAGTTCTGGCACTACCTGGACACGGATTGTCCACCGCCAGCCGATGGCTCCGCCTCTGCAGGTAAGGCACTCGCGCGCCTGTATCCGCAGGACTCAGGCGCGCGGCGTGACTTTCGCCAGCAAGCCGGTCTCCTTGCCATCTATCTGGAGCTGAAGGTGGTGCGCCAAGCACTCCAGGCCAAGCAAGCGCGAGCAGCAGAACTCCAGCAGCGTCTCCAGCAGGCCTTGGGCGACGCCACCTATGGGGATTTCCCGCATGGGTCCATTCGATGGCAACGGGGCCAGGACCGCATGGTGCTCGATGTCGAGCGCCTGCTGCAGGACCACCCAGAGCTACTCGAGCGCTACGCCAAATACCTGCCAGGAGAGCGGCAGTTCTTCATCAGTTAAATGCGGCAGCCCTGCCCTCCCTGGCCTCTGCACGTCCCTTTTTGAAACCTAACCTTTGTCGCGAGACCTCTCATGATTTCGAGCAAGCTCAAAGCTGGCGAAACCGCTGGCAGCTATCTCATCGACTCTCCGGTGACCGAAGCCGACATCCTCGGCATCGCTAGGCAACTCGTTGCCCAGCGATTGAGCAAGGGCAGCAGTTTGACCGAGCCCCAACAGGTCATTGCCCATCTGCAGACGTTGCTCATCCAGCAGGAGCGAGAGGTTTTCGCCCTGCTGCTGCTCGACAGCAAGCATCGCGTGATCTGCTACGAGGAGTTGTTCCAAGGCACCCTGGATGCGGCGAGTGTCTATCCGCGCGAGGTGGTGAAAACCGTGCTGCGCCACAACGCGGCGGCGGTGATCTTGGTGCACAACCACCCCTCGGGAGATCCGGAGCCAAGCCAGGCAGACCGTCGTCTCACCCAGACGCTCAAGGAGCTGCTGAACCTGGTGGGTACCCGCACCCTGGACCACATCATCGTGGGACACGAGGGCTGCGTCTCAATGGCGGAACTGGGCCTGGTCTAGCCTGCGATCTGCTCCGCCTGCCTAACAGCCCCCCGCTGACACTTAGCGCTCCGCGCGCTTTACCAGCACGTCTCTCCCCCTTCCCTCATGACAACTATTGGCTCGACCGCCAAGGCACGCGCTCGTGTCCTGGTTGCTTGGCCAATCGCTAACTGACTGGAGATCCAGCTATGCCGCTTCTGCGATTTCTCGCCTTGCTCTTCGTGTTCGTTGGGTTACTGGCCAGCAGCCTGCTCGCTGTCGGCCTTGTGGTACTGATGCTGCGCTTCTGGCCATTGGCCGTGGCAATCGCTCTGGCACTAGCGCTTTTCGGCAGGCTGCTTCGCCGTTCCGGTACCGCGTTCAGCACCCCATCCACGACGGCATAGGGGCAGGCCTGATGGCCTGCCCTTTCTCATTCTAGATAGCCGTTCTGCCCCTTTTTCTGACGAGAGCTTTAGCCATGCCCACACCTTGCTTGATCTGTAACTCATCGGTCGTGCTGTCCAAGGAGGCAGCACAGGTGATAGCCAGCCTCATCAGCAGCTTGAACGCCTTTCTAAGGGGTATTCAGCCACCGACCGAGCCTGTTGCTATCACTCAACTGGGCCAGCGCAGTCCGCTGGAGGAGGCCTTCAATCACATGCTTCAGGGTATGTCCGCGGTTCACACGAGCTGGCCCGATACCCATGCCTTCATCAAGGACGTTCATCGCCATCAATTCATGGACTACCAGTGCCTGTGTCTGCGCTGTGGTGCCAAGTATGACGAGCCAACGACGTCTACCGGCCAAGCGACGGCGACCTGATCGTCGGAGGGCAACCGTCATCCCTGGCGCAGGCGCTCACCCAATCCCAGTACTAATCCGAGCATCAGTTGTCGGTCCGCCCCGGTCAGGGCGTCCAATAGGCAACTAGTCTGGCGCGTCCTGCTACGCCAATGATTTTGACACTGAAGGTGTTCGTGAAGCGATCGTGGAAGCAAGCGCCAAAGCGCTTCGCTGAAATGCGTGTCGCGCGCAATAGCAATTTTTTGGAAAACCTAACGGGTGATTAGATTCAGTTGTAAGGCATGCCTTAAAGCTGGGCAATTGTTCGACACTTGCTACAAGCAACCTTTGCCAATTGATTAAGAGTAATTTTTAAACAACATAAATCAATGGCCTGCCGTTAATGCGCCACACCACTCCCAATCGCTGTGCGAATGAAAATATGAATTCATCTGCAGCTCCAAGAAACTCTGCCGAAGGCAGAGTTTTTCTGCGCGCGGCTATGCTTTCCGATTGATTTTACTCTCCCACGTCATGAAACCCAAAAATACCGCGGCCAACAGCATAGCGGCTTTGAGGCAGATCAGATTTTCGTTCATGTATACGGCAACCTCGGCAATTGTCATTGCTCTTTTTCTCCTTAGCGCAGGCATAAGCACCTACCTATTCAGAATGCCTGTTGCAAGGACTGGAAGCAAGTAGGCACCTTTCTAGAACGCCGATATACTAGCCTGAAAGACCTTTCAGCATGCCGTTTTTTTGACCTGCGCCGTCAGCCGACACATTTAGCCATAAGGAGGTGCACTGTATTTTCAGGCCGCGGCACTATGTATCGCCAACAATGACAGGAAGACTCAGGCCTTGCATGCTACTGCTGCCCGCCCGCCCGCCCGCGAGGGTGACACAAGAAAACTAATCTGGAAGATATTCAACAGACTGGTTGTACGCCGAATAATACGCATAACACTTGCCAAAATCGAACTTATCGCCTGCAGCGCAATACTCACGTAATCTCCCGTCTTTTTGTACCAAGGACCTGTGTACAATAGTTGAAAGCAGCGCTATGACGTTCCTATTGAAAATATCATTATGATTTTTGATAAATGATTTTGGTACCGAAATGAAATCTATTGGATCGTGATCAAAACATGGCAACCGGCTCACCTCGCGACCACCAGTCGATGAACAATATGATTCAAAGCCCCAACTTTTCATTTTAGTATTTGGCAAAGACAGAATACTTGAGCTCATAAATATATTTCTATTGTGACCAGCGGTTACGCCCGACGCCAATTCTTCAAAAGTTTCTGCATCCACCAGCAAGTCATCCATAAAGCCGGTTCTAAATAAAGCGTAATTACCAATCGTCTGACTGTCTAGTTGCGACTCATTAAGTATATAGTTTCGCTCGAAGTATACTCTTTCTATGTCCACCTGACTCCATCGGCCAGCCATTCCTAAAAAACGGCCAATAGGAAAAAGCATGTTTGTAGGTATGTCAGCTCGAGAGCTTACAACATACATAACTGGCGGGAGGGGCTCTCCTTTAGCACCAAGACGCATACTGCTTTCCTTCAAAAGCAATGCTTGATTTGCTTCAATGGCAGGATTTAAAAGAACAACGCCATCTCCGAAGGTCCTAAGCCCACGACCTTGTTCAGCAAGTTTCATTCTTTCCAATAACGTGTCATGCAGGGC
Organism: Pseudomonas sp. PS02302; assembly: GCF_029959585.1. Classification (NCBI taxonomy): domain Bacteria; kingdom Pseudomonadati; phylum Pseudomonadota; class Gammaproteobacteria; order Pseudomonadales; family Pseudomonadaceae; genus Pseudomonas; species Pseudomonas sp. PS02302. Next base: position 51,289 of record NZ_JASCON010000009.1, on the reverse strand, counting down.
AGACAGAGTGATTGCGGCACCAAAGCTGTGTCCAATTGTCAGCATAAAATTCGATTTTTTTTTGCTTGAAATATACTCGAGATCACCGAGGAGTTCCGTTACGCCACCTCGACCAACTTCTTCTGCTACTGCTTTTCTATCCCAGAAGGTCGTGTTTTCCAGCTGCAGACCATGGAGACTTAACCCACGCCACCCAACGTATATTCCGACTATTTGCTTTTTTCCTACAGCGTTTGATCGCGCTATAAAATCCAAGGCTTTTTCAAAGCTTTTTACGTTACCGTCTTGTGTCGAGGCATTGTGCTTCCACCCATGACTAAAGACAATTATCGCTATGTCACCCTTTTCTTCTTTATCCTTAATTATTTCAAGAATCTTTGCTGTATTTTGCGGTGAAAAATCATTACCCCTCTCAGAAAACTCTACAAACCCTAGATCATACCCCGGATGCTCTTCATAAAAATATCCGCATCCATACGCATGACCGGTGCATGTTCCATCAGCGGTTCTGAAAGGAGCATTTGAAACACAACCGCATAACAAAGTCGCGAACACCAAGCTACATATCTTCATGGCTTTGCCCTTCTCGTAGTATCCGCATGTAACGTTAGACGCCAGGCAGATAAAATTTACGGCTGACCACAATGGACTGTTTCGGAGCTTTTGAGCATTTTATTCTGTCCACTCGGAACGATAGTCGACGACCATCTTAGGCGCCAATCTGCTTTTGGCGAATAGCTCCTTGGAATGAATTATCTCAACCTAGAGTGTGCAGAACTAGTAACTCCTATATGTTCAGCAGAATGCGGCTGAGCTGGCACATACGATCTTTCAGAGCCCCACCACGCCAATAGGCAACTCCTTATCAGCTGACGGATAGTTGATCACACAGGTAGGTTGGAGATTGAGACTCAAGGTAAGACGATCAGGTCTGTAGCTCTGCTCGTTATAGCACCTCCCTGATAAGGGTAAGGTAGGCAATTCGAATCTGCCCAGACCCACCAAGCGATGGGCCATAAATTTCTTCTACCGTTCGTCGGTGTCAAGATTGCTGGGAACCCTTTCAGTGACTACTGTCTATCCATACAGTATCCTGAAAGGAGGTCTATCTCATGTCCATTTCGCGCCCCATCCCTCGTCTCTGCCACGGTTGTCCCGGTCGTTCTGTCGAGTATCAGAAGGTCATGGCTTCAGGGACTGAGCAGGTGGGCCGCTATGGACATGCTTGGTGATGAGCAGGACAGCTTCGAACAGCAGCAGTCACTCTTCCGCCCTACGGAGCTGATGTACTGCCGCAACCTCGTTGATCTGTTGACCGAGGAGCTCGACCAGGTGCGTCAGTGCCTGGGCCAAGCTCAGCGCGCTAATCGCATTCTGGTCGCTGAGCAAGATGTCCTGACGGCGGAAGTTCAGCGCCACCGCTTGCGCTACGTCCAGTTCGTACAGGAAGAGAACCAGCGCCACGTGCCTCGCGGTGACCGACTTATTCCGGACGACCGTGACGATCCCCTCTCACGTGCCCAGCGCCATATCTTGCGGCTGGAGTCGATGAACTCCGTCCTGCACGCTGACCTCTTCAAAGTGCGCGCGCAGCTGCAGGTGCTGCTGACCGAGCGTGGCAGCACGCCGCCTGCACCGACTTCTATGCAGACGGGGGTGCAGCATGGATAGCGCAGCTACCAATGTCGTTGCGCTCGACTCTCTGCTCGACAGTCGCCGCGTGTGGCGCGGGCAGAGTCCGCATGTGGACGACGGCAGCACTCAGCCAACCGGGCACGCCGCACTCGACGCCCAACTGCCCCTTGGCGGTTGGCCTGATGCCGCCCTGACCGAAATCCTGAGCGCCAGGCCGGGCCTGGGTGAGTTAACTCTCGTATGGCCAACACTGGCGCGCCTCACCGCCGCCGGCGAACGCGTGGTGTTGATCGCCCCTCCCTACCTGCTCTACCCGCATGCGTGGCTGCAGGCCGGCGTCGATCTTGGCCGGCTGAACATCATCCAGGTACAGGGCAAAGACGTGCTGTGGGCAGCAGAGCAGTGCCTGCGCTCCGGTAGCTGTGGCGCGGTGCTCTGCTGGCCCAGCCGTGCGGACGATCGCGCGTTGCGACGGCTGCAGGTGGCTGCAGAGACCGGGCAGACCCTTGCCTTTGCGTTCCGCCACCTGCGGGAAGCCGTCAATGCCTCACCTGCAGCGCTGCGCCTGGTGCTCGAGGGTTCGCCTCAGCAGCTGCGAGTGCTCAAGTGCCGCGGCGGCAATCCACCGGCGACCGCGCTGACGCATCGGGTCTGGCATTGAGGGACTACTGCCATGAAATGGGCCTGCATCTTCTTCCCGCAGTTCGCGCTGGACGGTGTGCTGCGCAATTGTCCTGACCCTGATGAGCCGCTAGTGCTGCTCCACGGGCCTATTCAGCGCCGGATTATCAAGGCGGCGAACCCGGCGGCTTTGGCGCTGGGGCTCCGGCCGGAGATGACTTACACCGCGGCTCAAGCGATCTGCCCGCAGTTTGCGACGGTGGAGTACGACGAGGCGGCGCTGAGGCGCCAGCACGAACTGCTAGCGGCTTGGGCATACGGATTCAGCTCCCAGGTGAGCCTGCACTTCGCCGACGCCCTGGCGCTCGAAGTGCAGTCGAGCCTGCCGCTCTTCGGCTCATGGCCGAGGTTCGAAGCACGCCTGCGCCAGGAGCTCACGGCGCTCGGGTTCGGCCACCGGATCACCCTGGCGCCCAATCCGGTCGCCGCCCGGGTGTTGGCCAACGCAGGCGACAGCCTGGCGGTTCGCGACGACGCAGGCCTGGCCAGCGCGATGCGGACGCTGCCGGTGGCTCTCTTGGGCTTCGAGCCTGAGATCGTCCAGGCCTTGAGCCGTATGGGGCTTCGGCAATTCAGTCAGGTACTGGCGCTGCCACGGGCCCAGCTCGCCCGGCGCTTCCCCGTGAGTTTGCTCAACCACCTCGATCAGATGCTGGGCAGCAAGGTCCTACCCCTGGAGTTTTTCCTGCCCCCGACTACCTTCAGGCTGCGGATCGAACTCAACTTCGAGGTCGAGTCGACGCAGGCCCTGCTGTTCCCGCTGCGTCGCCTGACCTCGGACCTGGCCACCTACCTCGCCGGCCGGGACATGGGCGCTCAGCGCTTCACCCTGCGCCTGGAGCATCGCGAGGCGCCGACAACCGAGATCGTCGTGGGTCTGCTTGCACCCGAGCGGGATCCTGCGCTGCTGTTCGAATTTGCCCGGGGGCGCCTTGAGCCTACCCAGGTGGTTGAACCGGTACTCGCCATCGGCCTGGTCGCCGACGAGCTGCCCTCCTTCGTCCCTCAGCACCGCGGCCTCTTCGATGAACGTCCGCAGCAGACGGTGAGCTGGGAGCAGCTCCGCGAGCGGCTGCGGTCGCGCCTAGGCGATGACGCGGTCTATGCGATCGGCGCCCAGGGCGACCACCGGCCGGAGCGGGCCTGGCGGCGAGATACGCCTTCGCTGGCACTCCAGGCATTGGGACCGAATCGACGGCCGGGTTGGCTGCTGCCGGCGCCGGAGCCGCTGGATGTCGATCAGTCACGGGTCCTAAGCGGGCCGGAGCGTATCGAGAGCGGATGGTGGGACGGTGAGGATGCCCGCCGGGACTACTACGTGCTTAAGCTCGCCGACGGGCGCACGGCCTGGGCCTTCAAAACGCCTACCGAAGGGCGCTGGTGGGTGCAGGGGTGGTTTGCGTGACACCGCGCTATGCAGAGCTGCATTGCTTGTCGAACTTCAGCTTCCAGCGCGGTGCCTCCAGCGTCGATCAGCTGTTCGAGCGGGCCAAGGCCATGGGCTATGAGGCTCTGGCCATCACTGACGAGTGCACTCTCGCCGGCATCGTGCGGGCCTGGCAGGCGTCTGAGAAGCACGGCGTCCGCTTGATCGTAGGCGCTGAGTTCCAGGTCGCCCAGGGCCCAAAGCTGGTGCTGCTAGTTGAAAACCTGCAGGGATACCAGCAGCTGTGCCGACTGATCACCCTCGCGCGCCGGCGCGCGGACAAGGGCAGCTACCGGCTCCTGCGCGAGGACCTCGACCAAGTCGCCGGCCTTGTCGCGCTCTGGGTACCGGATCGGCACGCAGAGGCAGAGTCGGTGCGCTGGTTGCTGGAGGTATTTCTCGGCCGGCTGTGGATCGCCGCCGAGCTCCACTTCGACCAGGACGACCAGGTACGGCTGCAGCAGTTGCAGGGGCTGGGTGCGGCCCTGTTGCTACCGCTGGTGGCCGCGGGCGACGTACACATGCACTGCCGCGGTCGTCGGGCCCTGCAGGACACCATCACCGCGATCCGCCATCACGTCCCGGTGGCGGAAGCTGGCCAGCTGCTCTTCCCGAACGGGGAGCGTCATCTGCGTACCCGTGAGGCCTTGGCGAGGTGCTATCCGCCCGAGCTGCTGCAGGAGACCCTGCGCATTGCCGAGCGCTGCACCTTCAGCCTGGCCGAGCTGCGCTATCAGTACCCCAGCGAGGTAGTGCCGGAGGGCCACACGGCCACCAGCTGGCTGCGGGTTCTCACTGAGGAAGGTTGCGCCTGGCGTTGGCCGGAAGGTCTGTCGGATCGCCTGCGTGCTCAGATCGAGAAGGAGCTGCAGCTGATCGCCGATAAGTCGTACGAGAGCTACTTCCTGACGGTGCACGACATCGTCCGTTTCGCCCGTCAGCAAGGCATTCTCTATCAAGGCCGCGGCTCGGCCGCCAACTCTGCCGTCTGCTTTGCACTGGGCATCACTGAGCTGGATCCAACCCGGATCAACCTGCTGTTCGAGCGCTTCATCAGCCACGAGCGGGACGAGCCGCCGGACATCGACGTCGACTTTGAGCATGACCGCCGGGAAGAGGTCATCCAGTACATCTTCCGCCGTTACGGCAGGCAGCGCGCCGCGCTCACTGCGGTGGTATCCACCTACCACGCTGCTGGCGCTGTGCGGGACGTGGCCAAGGCCCTGGGCTTACCCCCAGATCAAATCACCGCGCTGGCGGACTGCTGCGGCCGCTGGACGGACAACCTACCGCCACCGGAGAGACTTCGCGAATCGGGCTTCGACCCTGATAGCCCCCTGCTCCACCGGATTCTGGTACTTACCGGCGAGCTGATCGGTTTCCCGCGGCATCTCTCCCAGCACCCGGGCGGTTTCGTTATCGCCAATCAGACGTTGGATACCTTGGTACCGGTCGAGAACGCCGCCATGGAAGGACGCACCGTCATCCAGTGGGACAAGGACGACCTCGACGCCATGGGTCTGCTCAAGGTCGACATCCTCGCCCTGGGCATGCTCAGTGCCCTACGCCGTTGTTTCGACCTGGTCAAAGGCTATCGAGGTGAGGAACTGACACTCGCCACCGTCCCCCAGGAGGACAAGCCGACCTACGCGATGATCAGCCGGGCCGATACGCTCGGCGTGTTCCAGATCGAGTCACGCGCCCAGATGGCCATGCTGCCGCGGCTGAAGCCCCAGACCTTCTACGACCTGGTGATCGAAGTGGCTATCGTCCGGCCGGGCCCTATCCAGGGGGGCATGGTCCACCCCTACCTGCGCCGGCGGACGGGCCAGGAGGAAATCAGCTACCCGCCAGAGCTGGAGCGCGTCTTCGGCCGGACCCTGGGTGTCCCCTTGTTCCAGGAACAGGTGATGGAGCTCGCCATCCTTGCTGCCGACTACACCCCAGGCGAAGCCGATCAGCTACGGCGCAGCATGGCGGCCTGGAAGCGCCATGGCGGGCTGGAACCGCACCGGGAGCGGCTCACCTCGCGCATGCTTGCGAACGGTTATACCGCCGAGTATGCCGCGGACATCTTCCGGCAGATCGAAGGGTTCGGCAGCTACGGCTTTCCCGAGTCTCATGCGGCCAGCTTCGCCCTGCTGACCTATGCAAGCTGCTGGCTCAAATGCCACGAGCCGGCCGCCTTCGCCGCGGCATTGATCAACTCCTACCCCATGGGCTTCTACAGCCCAGACCAGATCCTGCAGGACGCCCGGCGCCATCGGTTGCAGACCCTGCCGGTGGACGTGACCTGCAGCGACTGGGATTGCAGCCTCGAGGCTGTCGCGGATAGCCCACAACCGGCCATCCGGATGGGACTGCGCATGGTGCGCGGCCTGGCCGAAAAAGCCGGACGCACGGTTGAGCAGGCCCGCTGGCAGCGGCCATTCCGCGATGTCACTGACCTGTACCTACGTGCAGGCCTCGATGCCAAGGCCCGGGAGTGCCTGGCGGACGCCGGAACGTTGAAGGGGCTGGCTGGGCACAGGTTCCAGGCGCGCTGGGCGATGGCAGCGATAGAGCCGCAGCTACCGCTCTTTGCCGAAGGCGCGGTGGTTGAGGAGGAGATCCAGGAGTTGGTCGCACCGACCGTGGGTGAGGACCTCTACTCCGACTATTCCTCGCTAGGTACCACCCTGGGGCCCCATCCGCTCACACTGCTGCGCGCGGAGCTCGCGGCCCGACGGCTGATGAGCTCGAAAGAGCTAAAAGAACGGCGCCACGGCCAGCCGGGTCGGGTAGCTGGCCTGGTCGTTGGGCGGCAGCGGCCTGGTACCGCCAGCGGCGTGACCTTCGTGACGCTCGAGGACGAGTTTGGGATGGTGAACGTGGTGGTGTGGCGAACCTTGGCTGAGCGCCAGCGGCGGGAGCTGGTAGCGTCGCAACTGCTGCGTGTGGATGGCACCATCGAAACACGTGATGGTGTACTGCACGTCGTAGCAGGACGGCTTGAGGACATCAGTGAACTGTTACAGGGCCTCGATACCCGAAGCCGTGACTTTCACTAATGCAGGCGTCGTCTCGCAGGCATCCAGCATATCCTCACTACTTCAGCCGCCGCGTCTTAGAAGGTGGATAGCCCAAATAACCTGAGTATCTTTTGCTGAAGTGGGTAGCCGAGGTGAAGGCGCTAGCGACCGCCACTTCAAGCATCGACAAGGAGGAGTGCTGTAGCAGAGAGCGGTCTTCAGTGATGCGCGGCTCAAGATAATAGCGCATGGACGCGGTATCGAGCTGCTGGCGGAACAGCCGTTCCAACTGATGGCGCGAGCGGTCGGCGTAGTCGCACAGCTGCTTGATCGTGAGGGGCTCTTCGAGATTGGCTTCCATCATGGTCATCACCTTACCTAGCAGGAGCCGTCACAGATCCGGACTCTCAATGTCTAGGGCGTGGCCCACTCCAATGCCCAGATCGGAGTCATAAGGTCCTCGTTTCAAAGCTCGTATGCAAAATCCGGGTTTTGTTTTTTTACAAGCAGGGCAAAGATTACATGTCGTCGTCACTGAGCTAGCCTTTGGCCATCCACCACCACGCGAGAAGATGGCAGTATGAAAAAATCAGGTATCGCCCCTCCAGATTTTCAGAAGGTCAGTGTAATGATCAAGAGCCAGCTCTCGCTTCTGGCGCTGGACTGGCACGGAGTGCTAGGCAGTCGGTTTGATTCGACGCAGAGCCGGCCTTCGCACTGGCCTATGGCCTTGGATTTCGAGACTCACTTAGCGCAACTCCAAGCAAAGCTAGAAAATGACGAAATTACCGCTGAAACCATGGAGAAGGATCAACAATTACAGTATCTCAATCCTCAGCAGCACGCGCCCTTCAGGACGAGTTTCAATCACGCCTGTGTTTACTTATTGCTTGCGGAAGCAGCGGCGCAAGAAGACACCCAGACTGCATGGGCCTATCTTACTCAAGCGGCCTATATCACCGGATCGGCTGTAGCAGGACGAAACTGCTATATTGGCGTCGATGCAGAAATTTACGATAACGAAAAACAGCGGGAACGATCCGCGAAAGCTAACAAAAACATCCGGGAGCACGAGCTTGTTATAAAGCTTCTCAAAGAAAACATTCCATCGCTTGGATTTTCCGGCATCACACAAGCATACCACATGATCAAATCACATCTTAGAGAGGCAATACATTCAGATGGGACCTTAGATTTCGGCAAGGACATGGAGAGGACCGTGAAGCGATGGCTAAAACCTAATCCGAATAAAACTAAGCAAAACCCTATTTTCGAGGAATACTCAAGACTTCAAGCTAGCCGCCACGATTACTATCAGCAGTAACAGCCCCAACTCATTGTTATCCCTCCTCCTTACGAGGCCTTCCTCGCCTTGACGTCGCCCTGCGAGTCGCTCCCGTCCTACCCAAACTTCGGGTATGCGGGAGCGATAATCGTAAGAGGTCATCTGCCACCGTAATGTATCTAAGGTATTGATCAAGCCCTTCCCACGCAACTTTATCGGTGTAATGCATTTGACCTAAAAATGGCTTCGGATACTTTTCCTTGTAAGCATTACAGTTGTAGTACACCCCTTTTCCATTTGTGACTTCTTTTTGCCAATATTGGCCGACTCCTATTCCTATCAAAATGTCCGCACGTACTACGTTCGCATCAAAACAAAACAGCATGTGATAGTGAAGCCCTCTCCTAACGCCGCGCTCTAACTTCCACACCACCCCCAGCAGCGGACCAAATACTCCCGACTTGACATGATTAATTAACATGTCTCGATCTCTTTGCACTCGCTCATGCAGCGCATCACCAGCTTCAACGCATGCCTTACTATAGGAAAGATCTACCCTCACCATCAGCATCCGTGCATGCGCCTCGAACATTTGGGAAAAATAATCTCTCAATGACCTCAGGTTTTTAGTGCCTGACTTCCTATAATCATACAGTTTCTGCTTAAATTCTTTACTCGCATACTCCTGTCGCAACTCCAACACGCAATCGTTTAGCTTAGATACCAGCTCTGCTTGAAATGTCTGCCTCAAAACAGATAAATGATCTCCCTTTCCGAAGAAACCATGCTTCTTAGCTATCGAACAGAAGCTTTCAAAATACGGGTTAAACCTACAATTAAAAAAAACCTCGAACACCTCCACCACTTCCAGACTCAACGTAGAAAGGAATCGATGTCCTAAGCTCGTACAAATCATACCTTCATCATCATCTATCTCTTCAGCCATCCTAAAGAGCTCATCGTCCGTATCGCTTACTCTTATCAAGACTTGGTTTAACTTGTATACGAGCGCCATTCTAACCTGACACTCGATGTTTGGTTTTATTCTGCCTTGATGATCGGCGAAATGTCCTCCAGCAAGTAGCTTGCTTTCTGACTCATTCATTCTTTTATTCTCACGCCAGAGTTAGCATCAAAGCTCATCACGGATAAAACCCACACTCTCAGTTGAGGAAATTCTTCCACCCAACTACCGAGGATCTTCAAGTAGACTTAAGATATGGCGAGACTCACCAAATAATCACTAACGATCATACACGCAGCACGCATACACTCTACATGCGCAAAAACATTACCTTTATCGTGCGCATTGCATCTTGCCTGTAATACATTTTACTTTATGCCTGTGTACTGCATTTTGCTTCGCATCGCGTATATTAAAAAAACCTTATATCCAAAATACGCCAGGCCAGCCAGCGTAAAGAGCCGCCACAGAATAACGATAATTAATTGGTTCTATTATTTGTATTTAGCTTCGATTCAATCCAAGAATCAACTTGACTCTCAAGCCAGCCGATCATACTCGAGGTTAGCCTAACCGGCTTAGGAAACGTCGAATCATACCGCGGCGACTGAGGATTTATCATTTCGTAAATTTTAGCCCTACTAACGCCTATTTTATCCCGAAGGGTATTCAACCTGATAATTCGGTGACCGCGCACATGATCGCGGCTGTCCATTTCGATTTTCGACATAGAGTCATCTCCCATACTGTGCGTGAACATGGGAGCTAGGTTACTCTCAAATCGCCAAACCGCAACGGACATAGCCCGGACTATGCATTAGAAAAAGCCCGGGAGGTGCAAGTTGGACCTAACTGACAAATAAAAGAATTAACTCGTGGCAAAGGGGAACTAACTTTCCACCTGCTCTGAAGGTCGCCAGCATTATCTCAGAGGCAGGTGCTGCTGCTTATAGAAGGTAGAAAATCGTCGAGTGGGAGCACGTCGACATCTTCGAAGCGGGCCCATACTCAGTGCCCGGATCGCCTTACATCCGCCACATCCGCCGCGTCGCGGAGAGCAGCCTATTCAAGCTATCGCTGTTAAGACCCATGGCGGCGGCGAGCCCTACCTGATCTACAACACCCGCTACAGGGTTGCCGGAATCACCTGCCTGGTCGCCGAGCGTTGTAGTTTCAATCATTGCCCACAGGTGCGTACAGTACCGCTATACACCGGACGGGAAGGAGCAAGTCGGTGAGTGTGCAATTGATTAAGGCCAATGGTCCTCGGGCGGCGACTGCCTTCGAGTCCCTACCGAACTCCAATGGTAGGGCCGGGCCGCCAGACGATCCTCAATAGCTTCGCCGAGCAGTTGCAGGCTGAACGCGCTGACCTAGTCCGACTGATCGCCCAAGAGACGGGCAAGCCGCTGTGGGAGACGACGACAGATGTCGCCATTTCGCTGCTTAGCCTTAAGGTACAAGGGGGTAAGTCCGCGAAACGCTCTGGCCCGACAACCTCCCACGCACCTGCCGAATGGTCATATCGTACCCGTTCTGCTCACCAGCAGTACTCTGGTGTTCAAGTCCAGGGCACAGGCGTTTGCAATCGCCGAATGGGTAGTGCGGGCTGGCAGCAGGCCGGACTGCCGAACAGGGTTCTTAACCCCCTGCAGGTTGGCCGGGAGACTGGCTAACTGTGACCTAGGGGTCAGGGCAGGACGGCTTTCTGTTCACAGGATCAAGCCTGGCCGGCGAGGTACTGCCCCGCCACTTCGCCGGAAGGGCCAGACTTTCTGCTTTCGGTGGAGATGAGCCGCAACAATCCGCTCGTGGTGTCGGAAGTGGAGGACCGGGATGCCGCGTTCTAACTGAACATCCAGTCCGCCCTACTCCCCGCCAGGCAGCGCTGCACCTTCGCACGGAGAATCGTCGTCCTTAACACCTGTTGGGGCGCCGAGTTGATCCGCCACCTCTGGAAGGTGGCCATTGGCCCAAGGAGCGGGCAATTCTCGCTCACGCTGGAGCCCTTCAGGACCGGTCATCTCGGCCGACATCGTGTGGACACTGCTGCGCGGACCCAGGGCAAGCTGATCGTGCGGAGCGCGACGTCGCTGCTGCCGAGGGCCTGCCTGCTCGCAGCCGAAGCCTACTATCGGCCGGCATCCTTGATGTGACCCAGCGGAATCGGCGGGACGAGAAATGGTTAGGTCCCCTGTTGCAGGTGATCCGGTTACCGGATCTTGCCAGCGCCACCCGCTGTGCCCTAGCTGTCGCAGATTCCGTCGGGATAGCGTGCGTCCTGCCCCGCAGGCCAAGCAGCGCCCGGTACTCTCTCGTCGTCGCTAGCCGATCACGGTGTTCAAGCTCGTCGAGGGCTCATGGCGAAGCTGTCCAGTACCGAACCAGCGCATAACCCTGCATTACCACGCCCTGGTGCGGATTGATACCCTGCAACGGCCTGCCAGCGATTCTCAAGTCGCCAGCGCTCTTCTGCACGAGGCCGACGAGGATGTTGAGGAATGTGGACTTTTCGCAGCCGGAGGTACCTAGTAAGGTGAGGAACTCGCCCTGGCGCACCTCTAAGTTGAAGTCATGCAGCGCTGGTACCGGCTCCTGAGCCCCGCTTACGCTACGACCGTTATAGGCAATGCCCTGGCCCAGACGAAGATTTCGGTGGTCATCGGCAATACGTCGGGGAAGGGGTTAAAGACAGTTGTACACACATCCTCGACCAGTACCGCGCAGGGCCTAAGCTTGCCTTCGTGTTCGAGGATGTCGATGCAATACTGGATCGGCGGCTCAGTGATAACCAAATCGTCGACGCAGGCGAAGCGCTCGGCCAGCTCCACGCTCAGGCGCTCGACCGTAATATTGCTAGCAGGAGGGCTCCCGTTGATTTCTATCTACTGCACGGCGCCCATTCGAAAGCTCGCAACCCCGCTATGTAAACCTCTACTGCTTATTGCGGGGCGAGGCTAGGAAAACCAGTGTGCCAAACCTTCCCCTTTAGGAAGCTCTTTGGAGCTACCTAAATACAGGTGGGGCAAAAAGTGGGGCAAATTTCGGATAAACACCAAACCAAGCAGACATAAAAAAATCCAGCCACCGCTAAGTGGCTGGATTTTCTACGATTTTTTGGTCGGGACGGAGTGATTCGAACACTCGACCCCTTGCACCCCATGCAAGTGCGCTACCAGGCTGCGCTACGCCCCGACTGTGTTCCCTAGGGAACGGCGTGCATCTTACTGCAACACTTTGATTAATGGAAGCTTTTTTTCACTTTTTCAATACGACGAGGACTTCTTCGAGTTCGCTGATCATCTGGCGGATGAGCTGGTGGTACTGCGAACCCTCGTCGCGGGTCTCGTCGCCCTGGGTGAGGCGCTGGCGCGCCCCGCCGATGGTGAAGCCTTCGTTGTAGAGCAAGGAGCGGATCTGACGGATCATCAGCACGTCGTGGCGCTGGTAGTAGCGCCGGTTACCGCGGCGCTTCACCGGGTTCAGCTGGGGAAATTCCTGCTCCCAGTAGCGCAGCACGTGCGGTTTGACCAGGCAGAGATCGCTCACCTCACCGATGGTGAAGTAGCGCTTGCCCGGTATGACCGGCAGTTCGTCGTTATGACTTGGTTCCAGCATAGGCCTCGACCCTGGCTTTCAGTTTCTGCCCGGGGCGGAAGGTCACCACACGGCGTGCCGTGATGGGTATCTCCTCCCCCGTCTTGGGATTGCGTCCGGGGCGCTGGCGCTTGTCGCGCAGGTCGAAGTTGCCAAAACCGGACAACTTGACCTGCTCGTTGCTTTCGAGCGCATGACGAATTTCTTCGAAGAACAGTTCGACCAATTCCTTGGCTTCACGTTTGTTCAGACCGAGCTCTTCAAACAGACGTTCGGCCATCTCAGCTTTCGTCAGGGCCCCCATGCACTATTTCCTTAAGGTGGCGTTGAACCTTCTTTCCAGAGAAACGAGGATTTTCTGCGTCGTTTCGTTGACTTCTTCATCGGTTAATGTGCGCGATGGATGTTGCAAGGTCAAGCCGATGGCGACGCTTTTTCTATGTGGATCAATACCTTTGCCTTGGTAGACGTCGAACAGACGCAGCTCCTTGAGGCCTTCTCCAGCGTTTTCGCGGATGTCGGCCAGGAGGTCACCTGCGGCTACGGTTTCGTCCACCACCAGCGCCAGGTCACGCCGCACTTCCGGGAAGCGCGACAGCTCGCCAAAGCGCGGCAGGCTGCCGGTAGTGAGGGCATCCAGCGCCAGCTCGAAGAGGAACACCGGACGATCCACGTCCAGTTCGCTCGCCACTTCCGGATGCAGGGCGCCCAGGTAGCCGACCGGCTGCCCTGCCCTTTCGATCAGCGCGGTCTGCCCCGGGTGCAACGCCGGATGCTCGCCTGCCACGAAGCGGAAGTCAGTACCCGCACCGGACTGCGCCAGCAGCGCCTCGACATCGGCCTTGACGTCGAAGAAGTCCACCGCCTCACGCCCGGACGACCAGCTCTCCGGCAGACGCGAACCACAGACCGCGCCAGCCAGGACGCTTTCCTGAACCAGGCCTTCCAGCTGACCGACGAATCTCAGCCCCGACTCGAACAGCCGGACGCGGTCCTGCTGACGGTTGAGGTTGTATTGCACCGCCCTGACCAGACCGGGCCACAGCGACGAGCGCATGGCGGCCATGTCGGTGGAGATGGGATTCGCCAGCATCACCGGCTGGGCCTCGGGGGCGAACAGACGGAAGGTCTTTTCGTCGATGAAGCTGTAGGTGATGGCTTCCTGGTAACCGCGGGCCACCAGCAGGCGACGCAGCTGGCTCAGCTCGCCCTTGCTTTCGGGCAGCGGCTGCGGCGCCAGGCGGGCCTGGGGGAATCGGATCGGCAGCTGGTTGTAGCCATAGAGGCGCGCCAGTTCTTCGATCAGGTCCACTTCGATGCTGATATCGAATCTGTGGCTGGGTACGCCCACTTGCCATCGACCAGGCTCCAGCCTGGCCACGGCCAGACCCAGGCCACTGAGCAGACGCTCGACCTGGGCATCGTCCAGGGTCAGGCCCAGGACACGCTCGATGCGCTCGGCGCGCAGCAGGATCGGCTCGACCTGCGGCAGGTGCTCGGCACTCACCGCTTCGATGACCGGACCTGGTTCGCCGCCGACGATGTCCAGCAGCAGGCGGGTCGCCCGCTCCATGGCCTTGCGTGCCAGCTCGAAATCCACGCCCCGTTCGAAGCGGTGGGAGGAATCGGTGTGCAGGCCATAGGAACGGGCCTTGCCGGCCACGGCGATGGTGTCGAAGAAGGCACTTTCCAGGAACAGATCACAGGTACCGGCGGCCACACCGCTGTGCTCGCCCCCCATGACGCCGGCGATGGCCAGGGCGCGTTCGTGGTCGGCGATCACCAGGGTGTCGTTGCGCAGTTCGATGTCCTGGCCATCCAGCAGCACCAGGCGCTCGCCGGCATCGGCCAGGCGCACGCGGATGCCGCCCTTGATCTGGTGCAGATCGAAGGCATGCATGGGCTGACCCAGCTCGAGCATCACGTAGTTGGTGACGTCGACGGCGGCGTCGATGCTGCGCACGCCGCTGCGGCGCAGGCGCTCGACCATCCAGTCCGGCGTCGGACGGGACAGGTCGACGTTCTTGACCACACGACCCAGGTAGCGCGGGCAGGCCTGGGGAGCCAGCACCTCGACCGGACGAGCCTCCTGATGAGTAGCCGCTACGGCCTCGACCTGCAGCGGCTCGACGGTAGCGTTGTACAGGGCACCCACTTCCCGCGCCAGACCGGCGATGGACAGGCAGTCGCCGCGGTTCGGGGTCAGGTCGACGTCGATGATGGCGTCGTCCAACTGCAGGTAGCTGCGGATGCTTTCGCCCACTGGCGCAGCAGCCGGCAGCTCCAGCAGGCCGCTGTTGTCATCGCTGATCTGCAGTTCGCTGGCCGAGCAGAGCATGCCGTGGGATTCCACGCCGCGCAGCTTGGCCTTCTTGATGGTGAAGTCACCGGGCAGGGTGGCGCCGACGGTGGCGAAAGGCACCTTCAGGCCTGCGCGCACGTTGGGCGCGCCGCAGACGACCTGGAAGAATTCCTGGCCGTTGCTCACCTGGCAGACATTGAGCTTGTCGGCATCGGGATGGCGCTCGACGGAGACCACTTCGCCGACGATGACGCCCTGGAAGCGCCCGGCCGCCGCTTCGACGCCGTCCACTTCCAGGCCGGCCATGGACAGCCGGGCAACCAGATCCTCGTGCGGAGCCGCAGGGTTCACCCAGCTACGCAGCCATTGTTCACTGAATTTCATAGGACTCCCGTCTGGCAGCTAGCGGAATTGCGCCAGGAAGCGCAGATCGTTGTCGAAGAAGAGGCGCAGGTCGTTGACCCCGTAGCGCAGCATGGCCAGGCGCTCGGCGCCCATGCCGAAGGCGAAGCCCTGGTACTTCTCCGGATCGATACCGGCCATGCGCAGGACATTGGGGTGGACCATGCCGCAGCCCAGCACCTCGAGCCAGCGCGAAGCCGGTTCGCCGTCGCGACTCGGGCGGCGGATGTCCACCTCGGCCGACGGCTCGGTGAAGGGGAAGTAGGAGGGACGGAAGCGGACTTCCAGCTCTTCCTCGAAAAACTCGCGCAGGAAGCTCACCAGGGTGCTCTTGAGATCGGCGAAGCTGACTTCCTCGTCGATCACCAGGCCTTCGACCTGATGGAACATGGGCGAGTGGGTCTGATCGCTGTCGCAGCGGTAAACCCGACCCGGGCAGATGATGCGGATCGGCGGCTGCTGGCTCTCCATGGTGCGGATCTGCACCGGCGAGGTGTGGGTGCGCAGCAGCATGTTGGCATTGAAGTAGAAGGTGTCGTGCATCGCCCGTGCCGGGTGGTGGCCGGGAATGTTGAGCGCTTCGAAGTTGTGGTAGTCGTCTTCGATCTCGGGACCGGTGGCGACGCCATAGCCGATGTTGGCGAACAGACGCTCGATGCGCTCCAGGGTACGGGTGACCGGATGCAGGCCACCGGAGGCCTGACCACGCCCGGGCAGGGTCACGTCGATGCGTTCCGCGGCGAGGCGAGCGGCCAGGGCGGCCTGCTCCAGCGTCGCCTTGCGGCTGTTGATTGCGTCCTGGACACGTTCCTTGGCGGCGTTGATCAGCGCGCCAGCCTGGGGACGCTCCTCCGCGGTGAGGTGGCCCAGGGTCTTCATGATCTGGGTCAGCTCACCCTTCTTGCCCAGGTAATTGACCCGGAGCTGTTCCAAGGCATTGGTGTCTTCGGTGTGCCGCACGGCCTCCAGTGCTTGGGAGACCAGCGCATCCAGGTTTTCCATCTAGGGACTCCAGATACAAAATAGGGGAAGAGCTATGAGGCTCTTCCCCTATTGATAACGTTGCTTCGCGCCAGAGGCGCGAGATTGCCGGGGGGCTTAAGCCAGCGAAGCTTTAGCTTTCTCGACAATCGCAGCAAACGCCGCTTTTTCGTTCACGGCCAGATCGGCCAGTACCTTGCGGTCGATCTCGATGGCCGCTTTCTTCAGGCCGGCGATCAGACGGCTGTAGGACAGACCGTTGATACGAGCACCAGCGTTGATACGAGCGATCCACAGAGCGCGGAACTGACGCTTCTTCTGGCGGCGGTCACGGTAGGCGTATTGGCCTGCCTTGATTACCGCTTGCTTAGCGACGCGGAAGACGCGCGAACGGGCACCGTAGTAGCCTTTTGCGAGCTTCAGGATTTTCTTGTGACGGCGACGAGCGATAACGCCACGCTTAACACGAGCCATGAGTAACTTCCTTTAAATTCTTAACCAGGATTAACGAAGGCGCAGCATGCGCTCGACCTTTTGGACGTCGGATGCATGCATCAGCGACGTACCGCGCAGCTGACGCTTACGCTTGGTGGTCATCTTGGTCAGAATGTGGCTCTTGAAAGCGTGCTTGTGCTTGATGCCACCAGCAGTTTTCACGAAGCGCTTCGCAGCGCCGCTTTTGGTTTTCATCTTTGGCATGTTCGGATACTCCGCATTGAGTGATTACGCATAACAGCAAGGCCTGCCAGTGCCCTGGTAGTTACTTTTTCTTCTTGGGGGCGATGACCATGATGAGTTGGCGTCCTTCCATCTTAGGATGCTGCTCAACGGCGCCGTGTTCGACGAGGTCAGCTTCGACCCGCTTCAACAGCTCCATGCCCAGCTCCTGGTGGGCCATCTCCCGGCCGCGGAATCTCAACGAGACCTTGGCTTTGTCCCCCTCGGTTAGGAAACGTACCAGGTTGCGTAGTTTTACCTGGTAATCCCCTTCTTCCGTCCCTGGACGAAACTTGATTTCTTTGACCTGAGCCTGCTTCTGGTTCTTCTTCGCCGCCGCGACTTGCTTCTTCTTCTCGAAGATGTGCTTGCCGTAGTCCATGATCCGGCAGACCGGAGGTAGGGCGTCGGCGGTGATTTCCACCAGATCCAGCTTGGCGTCTTCAGCAGCCTGCAGGGCCTCCTGGATGGAGACGATGCCTACTTGCTGACCATCGGCGCCAATAAGGCGAACTTCCCGGGCGGTGATATTTTCGTTGATCGGTGCCCGGGGTGCGGCTCGCTTGTCTTGTCTCATGTCACGCTGCTTGATAGTGATTACTCCGAATCTTGCCGGCCACGCCGGGAAACCGCTTGCGTGAGCAGCTCGCGGAAACGCTCGACGGGCATGGAGCCCAGGTCAACGCCTTCACGGGTACGCACGGCAACGGATCGTGTCTCAACCTCCCGGTCTCCAATAACCAGGAGATAGGGAACCTTGAGCAAAGTATGCTCACGGATTTTAAAGCCGATCTTCTCGTTTCTCAAGTCGGCTTTGGCTCGGAAGCCCTCAGCGTTCAATTCGCCGACGACCTGCTGGGCAAAATCGGCCTGCTTGTCGGTGATATTGAGCACCACCGCCTGGGTCGGGGCGAGCCACGCCGGGAACAGACCGGCATAGTGCTCGATGAGCATGCCGATGAAACGCTCGAAGGAACCGAGGATGGCGCGGTGCAGCATCACTGGACGCTGACGGCTGTTGTCCTCGGAGATGTAGCTGGCATCGAGACGCTCCGGAAGATTCGGATCGTATTGCAGGGTACCACACTGCCATTGACGACCCAGGCAGTCCTTGAGGGTAAATTCGATCTTCGGTCCGTAGAAGGCGCCCTCGCCCGGCTGGTATTCCCAGTCCAGACCCGAGGCATCCAGCGCATCGGCCAGGGCCTTCTCGGCGCGATCCCACAGCTCTTCGGAACCGACGCGCTTGGCCGGCCGGGTGGAGAGCTTCATGATCACGTCGGTAAAACCGAAGTCGGCATAGACCTGCAGGGTCAGCTTGATGAAGTTGTCGGCCTCCTGCTTGACCTGCTCTTCCGTGCAGAAGATGTGGGCGTCATCCTGGGTGAAGCCGCGCACGCGCATGATGCCGTGCAAGGCACCGGACGGCTCATTGCGGTGGCAGGCACCGAATTCGGCCAGGCGCAGCGGCAGGTCGCGGTAGGACTTCAAGCCCTGGTTGAACACCTGCACATGGCAGGGGCAATTCATCGGCTTGATCGCGAAGTCACGACTTTCCGAGGCCGTGGTGAACATGCCTTCGGCATAGTTGGACCAGTGACCCGAACGCTCCCACAGAACGCGATCGACCACCTGGGGCGTCTTGATCTCCTGGTAGCCGTGGTCGCGCTGGACCTTGCGCATGTACTGCTCGAGCACCTGGTAGACGGTCCAGCCATTGGCATGCCAGAACACCATGCCGGGCGCTTCTTCCTGCAGGTGGAAGAGGTCGAGCTGCTTGCCGATGCGGCGATGGTCGCGCTTCTCGGCTTCCTCGATGCGCTGGATATAGGCCGCCAGCTGCTTCTTGTCCGCCCAGGCGGTGCCATAGATGCGCTGCAGCTGTTCGTTCTTGGCGTCGCCACGCCAGTAGGCGCCGGACAGCTTGGTCAGTTTGAACGCCTTGAGGAAGCGGGTGTTGGGCACGTGGGGGCCCCGGCACATGTCGACGTATTCCTCGTGGTAGTACAGGCCCATGGCCTGCTCCTCCGGCATGTCGTCGATCAGGCGCAGCTTGTACTCCTCACCCCGGGCCTTGAACACCTCGATGACCTCGGCGCGCGGCGTCATCTTCTTGATGACGTCGTAGTCCTTGTCGATCAGCTCGCGCATCCGCGTCTCGATGGCCGAGAGGTCATCGAGGGTAAAGGGACGCTCGAAGGCGATGTCGTAGTAGAAGCCCTCGTCGATCACCGGACCAATGACCATCCTGGCGGTCGGGAACAACTGCTTGACCGCATGACCTACCAGGTGGGCGCAGGAGTGGCGGATGATCTCCAGACCGGCCTCGTCCTTGGCGGTGATGATCTGCAGGTTGGCATCCTGCTCGATGAGATCGCTGGCATCGCGCAGCTGGCCATCGACGCGACCGGCGATGGTGGCCTTGGCGAGACCGGCGCCAATGGACTGGGCGACTTCGGCTACGGTGACGGGCTTGTCGAATGGACGTTGGCTACCGTCGGGGAGAGTAATGACAGGCATGGCGCCTCCTCAACTCAGTGGTGACCCATACCAAGGGCCACATGGTGGGATTGGCCAGTAAGCAGCCGCACCGCTGGAAATCCCGCCGCACAGTGGCAGGGCCGTAAGGCATTCCGGGCGACGCGAAAGGATCACTGGAAAGTTTGGGACGGAAATCCTTTCAGAAACTGAGACCTGGCGCAACCTCGCCAAGGGACTGTCGTCTACCTAGCGCGCCGCGTCGGGATACTTCTTGAGGAACTGCTTCTGCATTTCCTGGCAGTTTTCCATCAGCGCCTGGCGATCCGCCGGCGAGGTGTCCGCGGCGTTGGCCCGTGCCAGGCACTGGTCGATGGCCTGCTGCTCGTTGGCGCGGCTGACCGGCGTCGCATTGTGGCGATAGACGTAGATGATGGAGCCGAAGATCACGACCGCAAACAGGATCGACAGCAGGATCAATCCCAGGCAACCACCCTTGCCGATCTGCCGGCCTTCACCACCCTGCGTCATCACTCGCTCCTCGCGGCAACGGGGCCTGCTCGCGCCTGGCGAAGCAACGGAGCCCCAAGAAAAAATCGTCCGCCAGTCTACGTGAAAAGCCCGGGCCTCACGACCGAGGCAAGCGGTCACACCCCGCCCGCGAGTTCCGCAGAAGGCCGACTCGGACGTCCGGAAAGTTCTACCGCGCAAAACAAACTTACGCCGGACCCAATCAGGCTCTTATCTTGATTAGGTACGACACGATCTCATGGATGTATCCACGCAGACTTGTTCAGCCGCTATTCAAGAAAAGACTCGCCCTTATTAATCCAGTGTTAAGCGATACGGCGGAGTATCGATTCCAGGCACTGCAGAACCTGGTTCTGGTACCTGAGCGATAGCCTTACTTCAATTGCATATCCGCTGGAGGCAGCAAATGAACGTCAAGAACACACTGGCAAAGAGCATGCTGGTCGTCGCCATCGTAGCCGCCTGCTCGTCTGCGGCCATCGCCGCGAACCAAGCCCCCTCGGCAAAAGAACTGGGCAGCTTCCAGGCCCTCTCCACCCAGGGACAAAGAGCTTTCACCGACATCTCCGCCGCGCGCCTGGAACTCTTCCAAGGCCAGACGAAGCAAGCGGTATCCCATGTCAAGGACGCCCAACAGGCACTCAAACTTGCGCAGTCGGATAACACGGCATTGAAAAAAGCCGCGAGTGAGTTGCAGGTCAAGGACAATCAGGGCAAGGCCGATACTAGTACCGCCGTAACCTCCTGGTTACCTATCTGGGGCGATACCGTAGTGCAGGACAGTTATATGGCCAGCCCGCAGAAAGTTAAGGCAGTGGCCGATGCCAATAACAAACTCAAACATGGCGACGCCAAGGGTGCTGCAGAAACCTTGCGCCTGGCCGATGTGGATATCGATACGGCCATTGCCCTGGCACCGCTCAAGCAGACCATGACGGACGTCGACCAGGCGGCCAAGCAATTGGCCAGCGACAAGTTCTATGAGGCCAACCTGACGCTCAAGCAGGTTCAGGATGGCGTGCGCTACGCCTCGACGGCGCTGGACTTCACGGCGAACAAGCACGGGCTGCAGCCGGCGGGCTCCTTTACCGAGACCGTTACTCCGAGCAGCTGATGGCTTGGGACGCACAACAGGGCGATCGCAAGGTCGCCTGGTTAAACGAGCCGATACCCAGCACTTCCGGCTCGATCACGGCGTGCAGCACGGACAAATACGAAAAGGGCGACCGCTTGGATCGCCCTTTTCCAATGCCCATCAAACGCCCGATTTCGTTTGCCAGGTCCGACGGGCCCTGAACCAATACCCCTTCTGCAAAAAGTTTTGGTAGGGCCCGCCAACAGCGTCGGCATCGAAAATCTCAAGGTGCCTGGACCTAGGCTGCCGCTGTACCGGAGGCAGTCGGTACGGCTGACATCCGAGCCTGTCGACGGGTTGAAGCACTGTTCCGCCCATAAATTCCCAGAGCTATCACCCCTCCTCTTTGCAGGCAGAGCTACCAGACTCTGGCCGCTACCTCGACGCCAGCCGGCTGCCAACCCGCTCGGGACAGGCACAGCCGACTCACGCTGCGCCTACCACGCATGATATGCACGATTGTGCGCGGTATTGCTTAATCATGCATGATCAGCTCACACTGGTATGAGGTGGTATCACTCCTACCGACACCTTATTCCGGAGCATGGCCCATGCAACACGTGCAACTCGCCGCCCAACAGCCTTCGGGGGCAATCGAGCAATGGGCGACCCGCGCCGGCTTTCTCATTGCGGGTTCGGCCATGGCCGCGTGGGCACCCCTGGTGCCCGTCGCCAAGGCGAGGATCGGCGCCGATGATTCGACGCTAGGCCTTCTGCTGCTTTGCCTGGGCCTGGGATCCATTGTCGCGATGCCCATCGTCGGCATCCTCGCCAGCCGCTTCGGATGCCGCGCGGTGATCGCGACCAGCTCGGTGGCACTGGCGCTGGTGCTGCCGCTGCTTGCCGTCGCCGATTCGCCTCTCGGCATGGCCATAGCCCTGGCCCTGTTCGGGGCCAGCGTTGGCGCCCTGGATGTCGCAATCAACATCCAGGCCGTGATGGTCGAGAAGGACAGCGGGCGCAACATGATGTCCGGCTTCCACGGCCTGTTCAGTGTCGGCGGGATCGTCGGCGCCGGCGGCATGAGCGTTCTGCTGGGGGCTGGAATTCAGTCGCTGGTTGCGACTCTGGTGTTCAGCGCGCTGTTGATCGTTCTACTCGCGGCCTCAATCAAGGGTCTGCTGCCCTACGGCAATCATGACGCCGGGCATACTCCGCTGTTCACACTGCCGCGCGGGATCGTCGCCTTCATCGGCCTGCTCTGTTTTCTGATCTTTCTCGGCGAAGGCGCGATCCTGGACTGGAGCGCCCTGTTCCTGATCGATGCGCATGGCGTCGACCCGGCACAGGCCGGCTTCGGTTACACGGTATTCGCGTTGGCGATGACCATTGGCCGCCTGACCGGCGACTGGATCGTGAAGACGCTGGGTGGCCTGAAAGTGGTCGTAGGCGGCGGCCTACTCGCCGCGGCAGGCTTCCTGATGGCGGTCCTGGCACCTACCCAGCCCTTTGCCTTCGCCGGCTTCCTGCTCGTCGGCCTCGGGGCGTCCAACATTGTCCCCGTGCTTTTCAGTGCCGCCGGCAGGCAGACACGGATGCCCGCAAGCCACGCCATCGCAGCTATTACCACCATCGGCTACGCCGGCATTCTCATCGGTCCAGCCGCCATCGGCTTCGTCGCGCAGCATTGGAGCCTGAGTGCGGCGTTGCTGCTGGTCGGTGGCGGGATGGCGTTCGTGGCGCTCACGTGGCCGATGACTGCCCGGCAGCGAGACGCCTAGCGCCTCGCCTTCTTGGGGGCAAAGACCCTGGCCCAGCAGCACGCCATTGGAATGACTCAGGTCATGAAGCATGCCGAGCAGCAGCGCCAGCGGCCTGCCGAGAGGCCTGGTGGCTACTCAAGGGCAGCTGGCGACGGTGGAATGGCGGTGCCGCGCTATTGGTCATCAGCCCCAAATCGCCAGGATGGATCTGAAGCGTTGCCCACGGGGGCCTTCCCAATCCATCCCCAAACGAAAAAAGGCGACCCTTTCGGATCGCCTTTTTTCTTACCCGCCAGCAGTGCGGGTTTTGTTTGGTAGGCACGATTGGATTCGAACCAACGACCCCCACCATGTCAAGGTGGTGCTCTAACCAACTGAGCTACGTGCCTGCTGTGGGTGCGCATTCTACAGCGCGGGACTTTAGCGTCAAGCCCTTTTTTCAGCTAAACGCCTGAAAACGTGAAATTTTTTAGAAGGCTAGGACACCCGGCGGGCTGGACGCCGCGGATAGAGCAGGATTGAAAGCCAGAGCGCGAGGGTTTCCATCGTCACCGCCAAGGCCAACCCCAGCCCTATCCCCCAACCTATGGCTTCGGGGGTAAGCACCACCTGATAGCGATACTGCTGCAGGGTCTCGTTCCGCAATTCGGCGTTGGGTGATACCAGGATGTGCCAGGCCCGCTGGTACCAGGGCCCCTGCAGCGCCTGCCACTCCTCATTGAACAGCGCATTACGGCGCAGCAGCACGCCGAGGCTGTCGGCGTCGCTGCGAAAGACCGGATCCTCGCTGGCCCGGTAATGCGCCAGCAAGCCGTCGAGGCTGCCTTCGAAATACTGTTGCGCGGTCCGTCTGAAACCGCTCAGGGCCTGATCGGACTCCAGGCGATGGGCATCCACGCGCTGCTCGTAGTCGAGCATGAAGCCGGGAATCTGTACCCCTACCAGCAAGGCCAGGGTAAACAACAGCAGACGAATATAACTGCGCAGCATCGTGGTGTGGCTTCCTGTCTAGACGCGGCCCTGGGAGACGATCTCGCCGTCCCACCAGAGATGCCATTCCCCTGGCTGGTGCAGGGTCCAGACCTCGTCGGAGGTCAGCGGCTCGGTGGCGATGATGGTGACGACGTCCTTGGGCGAGGTCTCGGCCTTGAAGTCGATGTGGACTTCCGCATCGCGCAACTGGGCCGGACCGAAGGGGGCGCGGCGGGTGATATGGGCCAGCTTGGTGGTGCAGAAGCTGAACAGCCAGTCGCCGTCGCTGAGCAGGCAGTTGAAGACGCCCTTCTTGCGAAAGCCATCGCAGGCGTTCACCAGCTGCGGCAACAGCATCTCCACCGGGACGGGTTCGGGAAAGCGCTCGCGGACCTGATCCAGCAGGCTGCAAAAGGCCGTCTCGCTGTCGGTATCGCCGACCGGCCGGTAGAAGCGCGGCTCGGGATGGAAGTCCTGCAGCTGGCCGTTATGGGCAAAGCTCCAGTAGCGCCCGCCCAGTTCGCGCACGAAGGGGTGGGTATTGGCCAGATTGACCGACCCGACGTTGGCGTGCCGGATATGGCCGATCACCGTATGGCTCTTGATCGGGTAGCCCTGGACCAGCTTGGCCACCTCGGAATCGGCGCCTGGCAGGGCATCCTTGAACAGGTGCAGTCCCCTGCCCTCGTAGAAGGCCACGCCCCAGCCGTCCCGATGCGGACCGGTGCGGCCGCCGCGCTGCATGAGGCCCTGGAGACTGAAGACCAGATCCGTGGGCACGTTGGCACTCATGCCCAGCAATTCGCACATGTCCGTCCCTCCGGGGTGGCTGCCTGGTTCAACGGCGGCTGCAGCCGCTGCCCTTCGCAATCATGCTGAAGGGGTCACGCCCCGGGCGCAAGCCTGGATTAAAGACGGGGTTCGACGCGCTCGCTACGTCCCCGGGGTTCGCGGCGCTCGACCGGGGCTGCCGGGGTCCGTGGCGCCACCGGCGATTCCGGTTGCGGATCATCCGTCGGCGCCGCTGCGGCGACCGGCGCCGGACGCGGATGGGAGCGACGGTACAGCCAGCGACAGAGGACGAAGATCAGATAGAGCACCACGCCGATGGTGCCGGCGGCCGCCAGGTTGGCCACGGCCGACCAGGCGCTGTTGCCCACCTTGAACACCAGATCCAGCACCGTCACGGCGATCGCCGGGGCATAGAGGCCGTGCTCGGCATCCACCAGGGCCGGCGTCACCAGCAGCACGGCCACCACCAGCCGGATGGGTTCGCGCAGCCAGCGCCAGAGCCAGCCGGTGGCCTTGAAAGACACCACCAACAGCAGCAGCGCGGCGATGGCGTAGACGGCCCAGGCGATCAGGTACTCTTGCTCGGTCATTGCGATCCATGGCGATAGCGGAAAGGAGAAGCCTATGATAGCGGTTTTGCCCCGCCCGCGTGCTCTTGCGCGGCGCCCAAGGAGCCCGCATGACCCAAGCCCCCATTGCCCGCCGCGCCCCCGATGACGACCCCTACGCCTGGCTGGAGAGCCGCGACGCCCCCGAGGTGCTGGCACACCTGGAAGCCGAGAACGCCTACCTGGAAGTCCAGCTGGCACCCGAGGCCGCCCTGCGCGAACAGCTGTTCGAAGAGATCCGCGCGCGCATTCGCGAGACGGACCTGTCGCTGCCCGTCCCCCGCGGCGACTATCTCTACTATCAGCGCACCCAGGCCGGTGACGAATACGGCCGCAACTATCGCTGCCGTCGCCCGGCCAATGGCGACCTGACGCCCGATCCGGCGACCGAGGAGCTGCTGTTCGACGGCAACGCCATCGCCGACGGCGGCTTTCTCTCGGTCGGCCGCTTCACCATCAGCCCGGACCAGACCCGCCTCGCCTACAGCCTCGACCAAATCGGTGACGAGACCTACCGGCTCTATGTGAAGGAGCTGGCCACCGGCTTGGTGACCGAGCTGCCCTTCGAGGAGTGCGACGGCAGCCTGACCTGGGCCAACGACAGCCGCACCCTGTTCTTTGGCGAGCGCGACGAATCTCATCGTCCGCACAAGCTCTATCGCTACCACCTGGACGATGCCGAGCCGCAACTGGTCTTCCACGAGACCGACGGGCGCTTCTTTCTCGGCTGCTATCGTTCGAGCTCCGAGCGCAAGCTGCTGCTGCTGTCGCACAGCAAGACCACCAGCGAAGCCTGGGTGCTGGACGCGGATCGGCCGGACGAGGCTTTTGTCTGCCTGGCGCCCCGCGAGGAAGGTCATGAGTACTTCCCCGATCATGGCGTCGATGGCTGGTACATCCGCAGCAATCAGGACGGCATCAACTTCGCGCTCTACCAGGCCGCCGAGGACAGCCCCACGCGCGCGCACTGGCAGCCGGTGGTGCCCCATGACCCGCAGGTGATGCTGGAGGATGCCAGTCTCGGCGCCCAGGCGCTGGTGCTGAGTCTGCGCAGCGCCGGCCTGCCGATTCTGGAGGTGCGGCCCTACGGCCAGGCGCCCTATCGGGTCGACCTGCCGGACGAGGTCTACAGCCTCGATGCCATGGACGTGCTGGAATTCAACAGCCCGGTCATGCGCCTGCGCTACGAGGCGCTCAATCGCCCCGCCGAGATCCGCGAACTGGACCTGGCCAGCGGTACCCAGCGGGTGCTCAAGCAGGTCCCGGTGGAAGGCCCGTTCGACGCCGATGCCTACGAGAGCCGCCGCCTGTGGGCCACCGCCGCCGATGGCACCCGTATCCCCATCAGCCTGGTCGGTCGGCGCGACCTGCCGCAAAGCGCCCCGCTCTATCTGTATGGCTACGGCGCCTATGGCCACAGCCTCGACCCCTGGTTCTCCCATGCCCGCCTGAGCCTTCTGGATCGTGGCGTGCGCTTCGCCATCGCCCATGTGCGCGGCGGCGGTGAGCTGGGTGAAGCCTGGTATCGCAGCGGCAAGCTGGAACACAAGCAGAACACCTTCGACGACTTCATCGCCTGCACCGAGCATCTGCTGGAACAGGGTCTGACGACGCCGCAACAGGTGGTCATCAGCGGCGGCAGCGCCGGCGGTCTGCTGATCGGCGCCGTGCTCAACCAGCGTCCGGACCTCTATGCCGCCGCCATTGCCGAGGTGCCCTTCGTCGACGTGCTCAACACCATGCTCAAGCCGGACCTGCCGCTGACCGTGACCGAGTACGACGAGTGGGGCGATCCGAACGAGCCCGAGGTGCGCGCGCGCATCGCCAGCTACGCGCCCTACGAAAACGTCAAGGCCCAGGCCTATCCGGCCATCCTGGCGGTGGCCGGCTATCACGACACCCGGGTGCAGTACTGGGAAGCCGCCAAGTGGGTGGCGCGGCTGCGCGAGCGGCGGACCGATCAGGCGCCACTGCTCCTGCTCAAGACCGAATTCGGCGCCGGCCACGGCGGCATGAGCGGGCGTTACCAGGCCTTGCGCGACGTGGCCCTGGAATACGCCTTCGTCTTCCGGGTACTGGGCCTGACCGGCTAGGGAACGGCGGGGGCTCTGGGCAGGTCTTTTCCACAGCTAAAGGAGAATCTGCCATGCACCTAGATGCCCCCACTCCCACTCTCGCTCCTCCGCCTCGCGACGCCGCTGCCATCAAGGGCGTCGAACGCCTGGCCTCCGTGGCCGGCGGTGGCCTGCTGATCAGCCGCGGCCTGGCGCGTGGCGGTCTGCTCGGCCTGCTGACCGGCGCCACTGGCGCCTGGCTGCTGAAACGCGGCCTGCGCGGTCACTGCTCGATCAAGAGCACCCTGACCAAGGTGCGTTTCGAGCGCGACGTCCGCCGTTCGCTGGCCTGGCATTCGGCAGCCTCCCAGACCCGCCGCATTATCATCGCCCGCCCCCGCGATGAGCTCTATCGCTTCTGGCGCGACTTCTCCAACCTGCCGATCTTCATGCGCCATATCGAACGCGTGGACGTGCTCAACGACCGCTATTCCCACTGGGTGGTCAAGGCGCCCATGGGGCGCTTCGAATGGGACGCCGAAGTCACCGACGACGTACCGGGTCGGCTGATCGGCTGGCGCTCCTGCGGTTATGCCGGCCTGAACAACCTGGGCTGGGTCAGCTTCGCCGATGTGCCCGGTGGCACCGAGGTGACCGCGGTCATGGCCTACGAGCCGCCAGCCGGGCGCCTCGGCCATCTGTTCGCCCGACTGCTGCGTCGCGACCCCGGCACCCGCATCGCCCAGGATCTGGCCGAGCTGAAGGTGCTGCTGGAACGCGCCCATGCGGTCGGCGATCACTATGGCGCCGTCGAGCGCACCTCGCAAATGGAGTCGCCGCTGGGCTGACCTCCGGCTGTACCGCGGCGTCTCGTCCGGGACGCCGCTACCTTCCTCCAGGCCATTCAGCCCCGACTGGCTTATCTCGTAGCGACCCCTGAATCCGCTTTGCGACACCTCGGTGACAACCGGCGTGCGGCCTCTTGCGACGCCTGGAAAAGCGATGTTAGCTTTCGAACAACGGAGCTTTTAATGACAGCTCGATAACATTGCGGATCCACACCTTGACCAAGCCGCTGTTCTTCCAGGCCCTCGAAGGCGCCTTCGCCGACCTTACGCCCACCGGCAAACGCGTCGCGGGCTATCTGTTGGCCAATCCGGAGAAACTGCCCTTCGAGACCGCCGACAGCATCGCCCAGCGCACCAACACCACCGGCATTTCCGTGGGCCGGCTGCTGCGCTCGCTGGGCTATCGCAACCTCGACGACGTCAAGCAGAGCCTGAGAGACGAAGGCCTGGAAGCCTGGCGCATCACCGACCGCTTCAGTGCCTTTCGCCAGCAGAGCGGACGCAGCGACGCCCTGGATCGCTCCCTGGCCGCCGAGCTCGCCGCCATCGAGGACGTCTACCAGCTGGCTCGCGGACCGGTGTTCGAACAGGTGGTCCGGCAGCTGACCGGCGCGGACGCGGTGTTCATCGCCGGTATCCAGACCACCCGCGGGGTACTCGGCAGTTTTCACAGCCTGCTGGAATACATCCGCCCCAAGGCCTTCTATGTCGATGGGCTGTCGGGCACCTACGCCGACATCTTCAACAGCGGCTTCGCCCAGCCCTATCTGGTGGTGGCCGACTTTCGCGCCTATTCCAGCGTGACCCGCAAGCTCTGCGAGAGCGCTCGCGATGCCCGGCTGCCCATGGCGCTGATCACCGACTACCACTGCCCCTGGGCGCGGGATTACCCCGCCGACCTGCTGCAACTGCGCCTGGAAGTCGACCAGTTCTGGGACTCTCTGGCGCCGCTGGCCTGCCTGCTGAACCTGCTGGTGTCGGCGGTGGCGGATCGCTCGGGCGATGCCCTGGAACAGCGGCTGGCCAGCAACCGCGCCCTGCAGCAGCGCTTCGGGCAATTCGAATGAGCCCTGGCCCTCTTCTTCACCCCAAGGAAGCCTTCCGTACCGTGAACCATCCAGAACTCGTCGAGATCGACGCCGACCACTACGGCGTAGCCATCCACCTGGTCTACGCGACCGCCGACAACCTGGCCGGCAAGGTGCTCTACCAGGACGCCCACTGCCTGCTGCACCGGGATGCCGCCGGCCGCCTGCAACGCGCCAGCGCGCTGGCGCAACAGGCCGGTCTGCGTCTGCGGGTACTGGATGCCTACCGCCCGCCCTATGCCCAGCAACTGCTGTGGCGGGTACTGCCCGACGCCCAGTACGTGAGCGATCCGGCGCAGGGTTCGCACCACAGCCGCGGCGTGGCCGTGGACGTGACCCTGCTCGACGAGGCCGGTGAACCGCTGGACATGGGTACCGGCTTCGACGACATGCGCGAGCTGTCGCACCTGTTCAATCCGGCGCTGCCCGCCGCCGCCCAGCGCAACCGCCTGCTGCTGCTGGGCATCATGCAGAGCGCCGGCTTCACCTTCATCCCCAGCGAGTGGTGGCACTTCGAACTGCCCGACGCCCGTCGCTATGCGCTGATCGACTACCACCATCTCAGTCAGGAGGAGCTCGCCGCCCTGCTGAACTGATCCTGCCGGCGACCGGGTCATTCGAATCCGGCGCCGCGAGCCCTTCGCTCGACCGCCTTGCCCACTGCCGAAACACCCATAAACCCAAACAATCCGAGGTACCGGCATGTTCTCGTCTTCGCGCACCCACGTTTCATCGGCGTCCCGAGTGCTCGCCCTGGTTTCCCTGCTGGGCCTCGGCGCCTGGCAACCGGCCAGCGCCGCCACCGCGACCGACACCCTGGTCATCGGCAAGCCTGCGGATCTGCAGACCGTCGATCCGGGCGTGACCTTCGACAACAACGACTGGACCGTGACCTACCCGGCCTACCAGCGCCTGATGCGCTACAAGGTGGAAGACGGCAAGGGCAGCACCGACGTCGAGGGCGACCTGGCCAGCGGCTGGACCGTCTCCCCCGACAACCTGGTGTGGACCTTCACCCTCAAGCCCGGCAACAAGTTCGACGATGGCAGCGAGGTCACCGCCGAGGCGGTCAAGTTCTCCGTCGAGCGTCTGATGAAGCTCAAGCAGGGCCCGTCCAGCATCTTCCCGGCGGACATGACGGTGACCGTGGTGGATCCGCAGACGATCAGATTCACCCTGCAGAAGCCCTTCGCGCCCTTCCTCTTCGCCCTGGCCCACGACGGCGCCAGCGTGATCAACCCCAAGGTGGCCAGCACCCACGGCAAGGACGTGGACGCCTGGCTGGCCGGCCATACCGCCGGCTCCGGCGCCTATCGCCTGGCCGCCTGGCAGAAGGGCCAGTCGCTGACCCTGGAGCCCAACCCGCACTACGCCGGCCAGGCCCCCACGCTCAAGCAGGTGGTGATCCGCATCATCGCCGAGCCTTCGGTACGGCGCCTGCAACTGGAACAGGGCGATCTGGACATCATCGAGGACCTGCCCGAAGACCAGGTCAAGGCGCTGGCGCAGAAGTCCGGCTTCGTCACCACCGCCTACCCCTCGCTGCGGGTGACCTACCTCTACCTCAACAACAGGCGCGCCCCCCTGAACGACGTCAACGCGCGCAAGGCCGTGGTCGACTCCCTCGACTACCAGGGCATCGTCGAAGGCATCGCCATGGGCAAGGCCAAGCTCATGAACGGCCCGATCCCGGACGGCATGTGGGGCCATGATCCAAGCCTGCCAATGCCCAGGCAGGACCTGGAAGCCGCCCAGGCCGCTCTGGGCAAGGCGCCCAAGGTGCGGGAGCTGCAATTCCTCTACTCGGACAAGGATCCGGCATGGGAGCCGATCGGCCTGACCCTGCAGGCCGGCCTGGGCACCCTGGGCGTCAACCTGAAGATGGAGAAGCTGGCCAACGCCACCTTCCGCGAACGCCTGGGCAAGGGTGACTTCGACGTCGCCATCGGCAACTGGAGTCCGGACTTTGCCGACCCCTACATGTTCATGAACTTCTGGTTCGACAGCACCAATGCGGGATTGGCGGGCAACCGTGCCTTCTACAGCAATCCCAAGGTGGACCAGCTGCTGCGCGACGCCGCCAGCGTCAGCGACGTGGCCCAGCGCAAGGCGCTGTACCAGGAGGCCCAGAAGATCGTGGTGGGCGACGCCGCCTACGCCTACCTCTACCAGAAGGCCTACACGGTGCCGATGCGCGCCGCGGTCAAGGGGTACGTGTTCAACCCCATGCTCGAACAGGTCTTCGATTTCGCTGCGATGTCCAAGTAAGGGCGACGGGTGCCGGCGCGCTCCGGCACCCGCCTCGCGAGGTATGCCATGGCCTTCTTCCATCTGCTGCGCAAGCAGCTGACCGATATCCTCATCGTGGTGATCGGGGTGTCCCTGATCACCTTCGTCATCTCCCACCTGATCCCGGGCGATCCGGCGCGGCTGATCGCCGGCGAGCGTGCCAGCGATGAAATCGTCGCCGGCATCCGTCAGCAGCTGGGCCTGGACCTGCCGCTCTACCAGCAATACTTCCGCTACATGGGGGACCTGCTGCAGGGCGACCTGGGCCAGTCGATCCGCACCCATCGCCCGGTGTTGGAAGACTTGCAGCTGTTCTTTCCGGCCACCCTGGAGCTGGCCCTGGCCGCGCTGTTACTGTCGATCCTCATTGGCGTGCCCCTGGGCGTGCTCTCGGCGGTCTACAACAACCGTTGGATCGATCACATCAGCCGTACCCTGGCGGTGGCCGGCATCTCCACCCCGGCCTTCTGGCTGGGCCTGGGGCTGATCGTGCTGTTCTACGGGCACCTCGGCTGGCTGCCCGGCGGCGGGCGCCTGGACCAGGGGCTGACGCCACCGCCAGCGGTGACCGGCTTCTATCTGATCGATACCCTGCTGGCGGGCGATCTCACCGGCTTCGTCAGCGCGGCCAGGCACCTGTTGCTGCCGGCGGTGACCCTGGCCTTCGTCAACCTGGGCGTCATCACCCGGCAGATCCGCGGCGCCATGCTCGAACAGCTGGGCGAGGACTATATCCGCACCGCCCGCGCCTATGGCCTGTCGCAGACCACCGTGGTGCTGCGCCATGCGCTGCCCAATGCGCTGATTCCCTCCATCACGGTGATCGGCCTGGCGCTCGGCGACCTGCTCTATGGCGCGGTGCTCACCGAAACCGTGTTCGCCTGGCCGGGCATGGGCGCCTATGTGGTCAAGTCGATCCAGGCGCTGGATTTCCCGGCGGTCATGGGCTTCGCCATCGTGGTGTCCTTCATCTACGTCCTGCTCAACCGCTTCATCGACCTGCTCTACCGGCTGGTCGATCCCCGCATCGGCAAGGTGAACTAGCATGACGACCCTGACCGCTGCGCGCCCCCGCTGGCGCGAGCAGACCGCCTGGCTGGCCTGGCGCATCCGCCGCAATCCGCTGATGCTCACGGGGCTGGTGATCACCCTGCTGGTGCTGCTGTGCATGGTCGCCGCGCCCTGGCTCGCGCCCTATCAGCCCAACGCGCTGAAACTCACCGCCCGCCTGCAGGCGCCCAGCGCCCTGCACTGGTTCGGCACCGACGAGGTGGGTCGCGACCTGCTGAGCCGGGTGATCTACGGCAGCCGCCAGTCGGTGGGCGTCGGCCTGTTCGTGGCCTTTGCCGCCTGCGCCAGCGGCGGCCTGCTCGGCTGCCTGTCGGGCATCGTCGGCGGCGCCTTCGACCGCCTGATGATGCGCCTGATGGACATCATCCTCTCGGTGCCTTCGCTGGTGCTGATCATGGCCCTGGCCGCCGCCCTCGGGCCGAGTCTGTTCAACGCCATGCTGGCCATCACCCTGGTGCGCATTCCCTTCTATGTGCGCCTGGCGCGCGGCCAGACCCTGAGCATCCGCCAGCTGGCCTACGTCCAGGCAGCGCGCACCTTCGGCGCCGGCAAATGGCACCTGGTGCACTGGCACGTGGCCCGCAACGCCATGCCGCCGCTGCTGGTGCAATTCAGCCTGGACATCGGCAACGCCATCCTCATGGCCTCGGCGCTGGGCTTCATCGGCCTGGGCGCCCAGCCGCCCACCGCGGAATGGGGCGTGATGGTCGCCAGCGGCCGCAATTTCATCCTCGACCAGTGGTGGTACTCGACCTTCCCGGGCCTGGCGATCCTGGTTACCGCCATCGGTTTCAACCTGCTGGGCGATGGCATCCGCGATCTGCTCGATCCTCGCCAAAAGGGCAAATGACATGGGCCAGCCCGTTCTGCACATCGACCAGTTGAATCTGGAGTTCCCCGGCTTTCGCAGCAGCGCCAAGGCGCTCAACGGCGTCAGCCTGAGTGTGGCCCCCGGCGAGATCGTCGGCGTGGTGGGCGAGTCCGGTTCGGGCAAGTCGGTCACCGCCATGCTCACCCTCGGCCTGTTGCCCCCCGGCAGCTACCGGGTCACCGGCGGCAGCGTCAACCTGGTAGGCCACGACATGCTCGCCTTGAGCGAGCGTCAGCTGATGGAGGTGCGCGGCCGCGAGGCGGCGATGATCTTCCAGGAGCCGATGACCGCGCTCAATCCGACGCGGCGCATCGGTCGCCAGCTGCTGGACGTGATTCGCCGCCATACCGCGCTGGATGCCGCCCAGGCCCGCGCCAAGGCGATCGAGCTGCTCAAGGACATGCACATCGCCGATCCCGAGCAAATCCTCGAACGCTATCCCTTCGAGCTGTCCGGCGGCATGCGCCAGCGCATCATGATCGCCCTGGCCTTCTCCTGCGATCCGCAGCTGCTGATCGCCGATGAGCCGACCACCGCGCTGGACGTCACGGTGCAGCGCCAGGTGCTGCTCCTGCTGCGCGAAAAGGCGCGGGCCCGGGGCACCGCCATCCTGCTGATCACCCATGACATGGCCCTGGTCGCGCAATTCTGCGATCGCGTCTATGTGATGTACGCCGGCGGCATCGTCGAACAGGGGGCTACCGCGGCG
Organism: Pseudomonas sp. PS02302; assembly: GCF_029959585.1. Taxonomy (NCBI): domain Bacteria; kingdom Pseudomonadati; phylum Pseudomonadota; class Gammaproteobacteria; order Pseudomonadales; family Pseudomonadaceae; genus Pseudomonas; species Pseudomonas sp. PS02302. The sequence goes on along the minus strand of NZ_JASCON010000009.1, from coordinate 17,139 downwards.
GTCATGCAGGCACCCCGACATCCCTATACCCAGGGCCTGATGGCCTGCCTGCCGGAAAAGGCGGTGCCGGGCAGCGACCTGGCCAGCATCCCCGGCCAGGTGCCCAACCTGACCCAGCTGCCTGGCGGCTGCAGCTTCAAGGATCGTTGCAGTCGGCGCCATGAGCGCTGCGAGACGCGCCCCGCGCTGCTGCCGACGGACACCCCCGATCACCTGAGCGCCTGCTGGCTGCAGGCGGAGGACGCCCCGGCATGAACACCCTTGCTCCGCCTGCCGTACCGCTGCTGGAACTCAGCGGCGTCGAGGTGCGTTATCCGGTGGGCCGCGACTGGCTCGGGCGCATCAAGGGCCAGGCCCATGCCCTCAACGGCATCGACCTGCGGCTCTTTCCCGGTGAGACCCTGGGCGTGCTCGGTGAATCCGGCTGCGGCAAGAGCACCCTGGCCCAGGTCCTGATGGGACTGGTGGAGCCGGTGGGCGGCACCCTCACCGGCGCCGCCCGTGGCGAGCGCAATATCCAGATCGTCTTCCAGGACCCCCAGTCCTCGCTGGATCCGCGCCTGCCGGTGTGGAAGCTGATCACCGAGCCGCTGGTGGTACGGGGTCGCAGCTCCACCGCCGCCCTGCGCGCCCTCGCCGAGCGCCTGGCGGTGCAGGTCGGTATCCGTCCCGAATACCTGGATCGCTACCCGCACCAGTTTTCCGGTGGTCAGCGTCAGCGCATCGCCATCGCCCGGGCGCTGTCGTCGGACCCGGACGTCATCATTCTCGACGAGCCCACCTCGGCCCTGGACATCTCGGTACAGGCGCAGATCCTCAACCTGCTGGCCCAGCTGCAACGCGAACGCGGCCTGACCTTCGTGCTGATCTCCCACAACGTCTCGGTGGTGCGCCACCTGGCTGATCGCGTGGCGGTGATGTACCTGGGGCAGATCGTCGAGCTAGGGGCGGCGGCAGAGGTGCTGGAGCAACCCAGCCATCCCTATACCCGGCTGTTGCTGGAAGCGGTGCCGCGGCTGGACCAGCCGCTCACCGGCGATGCTGCGGCGCAGCGCACCGAGTTGCCGGGCAACCGGGTGCTGCCGACGGGCTGTTTCTTTCGGGATCGCTGTCCGCAGGCGGGCGCCGGTTGCGAGCGACCTCAGGTACTGCTGCCAGGCACCTTGGCGGAGGTACGCTGCCATCGCGCGGCGGACCTGGCCGTACCGCGGCGGGCCAGCCCCGCGGTGGTCTGAAGCTGTTATCAGCCCGCGCGGAAGATCAGATAGTCTTCCCAGTCGTCTTCGGCGACCTGGGTCTCGCTGAGCATGCGGCCGGACTGGGAGATGCCGGCCTTGTGCACCGCCTCGCGGTCGTCGCAGATCAGCGGGTGCCACTCCGGCAGATCCTTGCCTTCGGCCACCAGGCGATAGCCGCAGGTGGGCGGCAGCCAGGCGAACTGGTCGGCCTGGGCCGGCGTGAGCTGGATGCAGTCGGGGACGAAGCGGGTGCGCTCGGCGTAACGGCTGCACTGGCAGGTCTTGAGATCCAGGAGCTTGCAGGCGATGCGCGTGTAGTAGACGGCGCCGTCGTCCTCGTCTTCGAGTTTCTGCAGGCAGCACAGGCCACAGCCGTCGCACAGCGACTCCCATTCCTGGGCATCGAGCTGATCGAGGGTCTTGCGCTTCCAGAACGGCTGGGTGATGGCGGCCATGGCAGAGATCGTGGCAAGGAAAGGGGGCGCGCAGTCTAGTGCCGCACGCCGCGAGCGCCAAGCACCGTTCGCGCCCTTGTCGACTCCGACCGACCGGATTACCGTGCCGGACTCCCCTTTCCTCCCGTGGTGAAGCCATGACCAGCAGCAGCCGTACGCCCCAGTATCCCGTCGATTCCCAGTTCGTCCAGCGCTGGTCGCCCCGCGCCTTCGACCCGGTCGCCATCGAGGAGGAGACACTGCTCGGCTTCATCGAGGCCGCGCGCTGGGCGCCGTCAGCCTTCAACGCCCAGCCCTGGCGCTTCCTCTATGCACGACGCGACGACGCCCACTGGGCGCTGTTCCTGTCGCTGATCAGTGAATTCAACCGCGGCTGGGCGCAGCACGCCTCGGCGCTGGTGATCATCCTGTCGAAGACCACCCTGCTGCGCGCCAGCAGTGGCGAGGAAGTCCCCTTCCCCAGTCACAGCTTCGATGCCGGTGCGGCCTGGGCCTACCTGGCGCTGCAGGCGACCAACGCCGGCTGGCACGCCCACGGCATGGCCGGGATCGATCGCGAAGGTATCCAGCGTGAGTTGAAGGTGCCGGCAGCGTTCAAGGTCGAGCTGGCGGTGGCCATCGGCAAGCTGGGCGACAAGGCCAGCCTGCCGGAGTCCCTGCAGGGGCGCGAGTTGCCCAGTCCGCGCCTGACCGTCGAAGAGCTGGCGGTGGCCGGCCCCTATACCTTCGACTGAGCGGCCAGGTCGACGGCGCCGCGCAGGGGCTGCCCCTGTTGCAGGCGCTGGAGATTGTCGAGAAACAACCGGACCGCCGCCGCCGGCGGCGTAGGTCCGGCGACATGGGCGGTGAGGTGCAGGTTGGGTGTCTGCCAGAAGGGATGCTCGGCCGGCAACGGCTCCTGACGGAACACGTCCAGCACCGCCCCGGCCAGCTGCCCGCTCTCCAACGCGGCGATCAGCTCGGCGTCCACCACGCTGGTGCCGCGTCCGGCATTGATGAACAAGGCACCCGCAGGCAAGGCGGCGAAGAAGTCCGCATCGTAGAGATCCCGGGTGCTGCCGCTGTCCGGCAACAGATTGACCACGAAGTCCGCATCCCGCGCCGCCTGGCGCAGTTCCGCGAGCGTCACCACCCGGGCAAAGCCAGGCAAGGTTCGTGCACTGCGGGCGACGCCGGTGAGGATCATGCCGAACGGCGCGAACAGGCGGGCGATGTCCTGGCCGATGTCCCCTGCCCCGACCAGCAACAGCCGCCGCCCGGCCAGGGTGCCAGGCGCCCGGGTATCCCAGCGTCCTTCCTGCTGACTGAGCTGCCGCCCAGCCACCTGGCGCTCAAACTGCAGCAGATAGGTCAGGACGTATTCGCCGATGCTCTGGCCGAACAAGCCCACCGCCCTGCTGAAGCGATAGTCGCAGGGCAGATCCGCCGCCAGCAGCGGTGCGTAGCCGGCCCAGGTCGATTGCAGCCAGAGCGGCTTGACGCCCTGGCGCAACAGGGCCGCGGCGCGATCGGGCTGGCCGAGCCAGTAGCACGGCTGCTGCGCCAGACGCACGGCCTCGACCGGGTCCGCCGGTACCTGCAGGTCCAGCTCCGGCGCCCACTGGCGCCAGGCAGCGGCATAGCCGGTCGGCGCGTCTTCCAGCAGCAGGACGGCGGTCATAGCGGATCGTTGAGCCGCAGCAGTTCTTCAGGCAGGTGCTCAAGGTAGTCATCGCGCTCCAGCTCCGGCGGCGGCATCTGCAGGTGATAGCCCTGCTTGGCGATGTTCTCGAGGACCTTGGCAATGTCTTCCCGGACCAGCTTGCGCTCCGGGGTCAGCACGAATTCGAAGGCCAGCGCCGGCGGGCCGAAGGCTGCGAGCAGCCCCTCGGGGACGGGTTTCAGGCCCTTGAGCTTGTCGACATAGAGGTACATTTCCGGCTTGCGCGGACTGCGGTAGATGGAGCAGAGCAGTTTCATGGGGTGTCTTCCAGGGGCGCCGGCGGGGTGCGTTGCGCCTGCAGGTGAGCGAGAAGGGCCTGGCCGAAGCGCTCGCGACGCCAGCCGCGCAGATTCGCCGGCAACTGGTAGTCGCCATCGGGCCAGCCGGTGAGCAGCAGGGCTTCGAGCACCTTCTTGCGCAACATCAGTTCCGGCGCCATGCCCAGGGCCTCGGCATCCCGTTCGCCAATGGCGCGCAAGGCCTTGAGCAGCGGCGACGCCTCGTGGGGCAAGGGTTCGGCCTGCAGCGCCGGCCATTGCTCAGCCGGGGTGGCGGCGCCTTCGGCGATCAGTTCCAGCAGGGTATCGCCGTCCTGGCGCACGGTGCGCGGGTGCATGTCGTCGATGCGCGCCAGGGCCTGCTTGTCGGTGGGCTGGAAACGCGCCAGCGGCCACAACGAGCGTTCGCGCAGGACATGGTTGCGCGGCTGGTCGCGCTCGCGGGCCTTGACCTCGCGCCAGTGGCAGAGCACCCGCAGCACCGCCAGTTGCTGGCGCGACAGGCGCCAGGCCAGCTTGACGTCGCGATAGGCTTCCCAGGGATCGCTGATGCGGCGCAGATTGGCCACCAGCTCAGCGCCATCCTCCAGCAGCCAGGCACGCCGCTGGTCATCCAGGCGCGCGTCGAGATAGAGATAGACGTCGACCAGATAGGTCACGTCGGCCGCCGCGTAACGTTCCTGCAACGGCGTCAGCGGCCGTTGCAGCCAGTCGGAGCGGGTCTCGTCCTTGGGGATGTCGATCTTGAGCACTTCGCCGACCAGCCGCGAGTAACCCATGGAATGGGCCAGCCCCAGATAGGCCGCCGCCAGCTGGGTGTCGTACAGCGGCTGCGGCAGGCTGCCGGTCAGGCGCAACAACACTTCCAGGTCTTCGCTGCACGCGTGCAGCACCTTGACCACCGCCGGGTCCTCCAGCAGCGCGGCGAAGGGTGTCCAGTCACCGATACACAGGGGATCGACTAGGTAGGCCTGTTGACCGTCGCCGATCTGAATCAGGCCGGCCTTGGGATAGAAGGTGTCGACCCGCATGAATTCGGTGTCGAGGGCGATGAAGGGCAGGGTCTGGCACCGCGCGCAGAGGGCGGCCAGCGCCGCGTCGTCGCGGATCCAGTGAGGGGCAGAAGTCAAGGGCGCACTCCGAACAGATGAGCCGACAGTATAAGCCACCCGGGCCGGTTCTTCGGTGCCGCTTGACGCTCCCGTCACGCACCGGGAAGCGTGGCATTCAGCGGCTTTCCAGGCGGGTTCGTCGGATGAACGCCTGATGACCGCCCCGAACCAAACGTGACCGAATAGTTTTTTTTGTATTCGCAAGCCGGGCCTGCTAAAAGCTGAGTGTGCGCAGGTACTCACTCGGACTTGGGAATCCGCGGAGGTAAGCGCTTCTCGCCTTTCAATGGAGCTGCAAGAGCATGAAAACAATAAAACTGACCCTACTTGCATTGGCCGTTTCGAGCGCTTCCGGCTATGCCCTGGCGAACGGTCTGGCTATCAACGAACAGAGTGTCAGCGGGATGGGTACCTCCTTCGCCGGACGCTCTTCCTCCGCGCAGGACGCTTCCACCGTTTATGGCAACCCGGCCGGCATGTCGCGCCTGGGCCGCGAGGTGTCCCTCGGTGGCGCCTACATCCACGCCAAGATCGACATCAAGGACGCCAGTGGCCGCTACGCCAACGGCCAGGCCGTCCAGGGCAGCAACGACGGCGACATGGTGCCCAACTCGGTGGTGCCCTTCGGCTACTTCGTGACGCCGGTGGATGACCGCCTGCACTTCGGCCTGGGTGTGTACGTCCCCTATGCGCTGATCAGCAACTACGAGCACGCCTTCCAGGGTCGCTACCAGGGTCAGGCGAGCAAGGTGGAAGTCATCACCATCCAGCCCACCGTCAGCTACAAGATCACCGACAAGGTTTCCATCGGCTTCGGTCCGACCATCAACCGCATCGAAGGCAAGCTCAACAGCAACGTCAACTTCGGCAGCACCCAGGATGGCCAGGTCAAGATCGATGGCGACGATACCGCCTATGGTTTCAACGTCGGCCTGCTCGCGGACCTGACCGATGACCTGACCTTCGGCCTGACCTACCACTCCAAGGTCACCTACAAGCTCAAGGGCAATACCGAGGTCACGGGTGCCAACAGCCAGGTCAGTCCGATCACCAACGCCCTGGTCAGCCGGCTCAACGGCAAGTATGACGCCAGCCTCAACATCACCCTGCCGGAAAGCAGCGATGCCTCCTTCACCTATCGGCTGAACAACGATTGGACGATGTACGCCGGGGCCACCTGGACCCGCTGGAGTCGCCTCAAGTCGATCGACGTGGAGAACGAGGGCACCCCCACCCTGCCGGTGCTGGGTTCGCCCCTGGCAACCGTGACGGAAGAACTCAACTGGAAGGACACCTGGTCCTACGCCATCGGCGCGGCCTATCAGCTGAATCCCCAGTGGGTGCTGCGCGCGGGCATGGCCATCGACCCGTCCCCGACCGACAACGGCGACCGCAACGTGCGCATCCCGGTGGGCGATCGCAAGACCTTCTCGGTGGGCGCAGGCTGGTCGCCGACCAAGGACATGACCATCGATGTGGCCTATGCCTACCTCTGGGAAGACGACGTGTCGATCAATCGCCCCGCCACCTCCACCAAGGCCGGCTACAGCGCCAAGTACGACAACAGCGCCCACGGTCTGGGCGCCCAGTTGACCTACCGCTTCTAAGCGTCAGGGTCCGCTAGCGAAGCCGCCGTCAGGCGGCTTCGTGCTTTCCGGGACCGGGATCGCGCATCAGCCATCCGCGGCGGCGAACAGCCCCGATCCTGATCTACGCTCTGAGCCCCCAGTAGCCCTGCTCCTGCTCCGCGTACCAGCGCTGGAAGTCGTCCAGCGACAGGGCGCCGGCCACCAGCTGGCCCTGGATCTGGTCGCAGCCCAGCTCGGTGAGGACCTGCAGGGCCTGGCGGGTCTCCACGCCTTCGGCCACCACCCGCAGCCCGCGCAACTGGCCGAGCTGGACCAGCAGCCTGATCACCTCCTGATCGCCGGGCAGCTGGCAGTGCTCGATGAATTGCCGATCGATCTTCAGCTCGTCGATGGGAAAGCTGCTCAGGCAGGCGAGCGAGGAATGTCCGGCGCCGAAGTCGTCCAGCGACAGCTCGAAGCCCATGGCCTTGAGCTGGCGCAGGCAGTCGAGCACCTGTACCGGATTGCTCATGGCCCGGGACTCGGTGATCTCCAGGCAGAAGCCGGCGGCGACGGCGCCGGTCTCGTCCAGCAGCCGGCCGATGCGGGCGATGAAGGCCGGGTGCTCTAGGTCCAGCAGTGACAGATTGACGTTGAGCTTGAGGGCGCCCAGCTGCCGCTCGCGCTGCAGGCGCATGCAGCGCTCCAGCACCCAGAGGGTGATGTCGCAGATCTTGCGACTCTGTTCGGCGATGCCGACGAAGGCGTCCGGCTTGAGCAGCCCCAGTTCCGGATGCTGCCAGCGGATCAGGACCTCGGCGCCTTCCACGCGGCCGTCGGGTAGCGCGATCTTGGGTTGCAGATAGAGACGCAGCTGATCGTGGTCCACGGCCAGGTCGAGGGCGTCGAGCATGGCGATGCCCAGCTGCCGCTGACGTTCCTGGTCCGGATCGTGGAAGGCGAAGGGCAGCTGGCGCCGGCGCGCATCCTGCAGCGCGGTCTCGGCGTTGGCCAGCAGGGCCTCGGCGCTAGCGCCATGTTCGGGGTAGCAGGCGATACCGAAGGTGATGCGCAGCGACACCCGCTGGTTGCCGCTGACGAAGGGTTTTTCCACCAGGTTGCGCAGCGACAGCAGCGCCGCCTCCGCCGAGGCGTCGTCGAACCAGGGCAGCAGCAGGACGAAGGTGTCGGCGCCGATCCGCGCCACGCCATTCTCTTCCGGCGCCGCGACCCTCAGCCGACGCGCGAGGTGGCGCAGGATCTTGTCGCCACCTTCCTGGCCGAGCAGTTCGTTGATGTTGCGGAAGTTGGCCACGTCCAGCAGCAGCACGGCGAAGCGCCCGGCCGCGGCATGCTCGATGCGCTGGCGAATCTCCAGGACCAGCCGCACCTGGTTGGGCAGCCGGGTGAGCATGTCGCGAAACGCCAGCTGGCTGATGCGCCGCTCGCGCGCGGCCAGGGCGGCGCCCATCTGATTCATGGCGCGACCGAGCCGGCCGACCGGATCGCGGCCTTCCTTGAGACCCAGCTGATAGTCGCCATCGGCGATGCGTTCGGTGGCCTGACCCAGACGGAGCAGATAGCGATTGAGTGCGCCTGCCAAGATCCGGCTGACCAGAGCGCCCATCGCGAAGATGATCGCCCCTATGAGCAGCGAATCCAGCAGAGCCGACTGCTCCGCCGCCGCTATTCCTTCCATGAACATGTCCGCCCCTATGACGACTGCTTGCCCGTTCTGTCCTGGAATGGCCAGGAACAGGGAACGGAAACTGCCAAAGTTATCCTGGTATTCCGCGAAACGCGGTTGATGATCGGCAAACACCGCTGCGAGTTCCGGGGGTGCCTGCTCGTAGAGCTGTCGATAATCGCCAAAATAGCCAACGCGGATTTCCTCCTCGTTGGCCGAATCCATGATGAAGCGAAAGCCCGAGCCCTCCTTGACGAAGGCATAGAGCGAGGCCAGCCCGGCCTTGCGGGCATAGCGATCCAGGGTGATCAGGGTTCGCTGGTAGCGGTCGGGATCGGCCTGAGCCGGATCCTGCAATTGGGCGAGATAGTCCTCGCCAAGAATTTCCGGCAGCGCCAGGGCCGCGCTCATCAAGCGATAGTCGATGCTCTGGCTGCTGGCTTCGCGCGCCTGGTGATAGCTGTGCAGAGTGAACAGCAGGGTGCCCAGGGCATCCACCAGGATGAACGCCAGAAAGAACTTGGCGAACAGGCTGCGTGGCTTGAGGCGGAGCCGCGACGCTGGGGCGACTTCCCGGGGCGAGGCGACGCTGTGAGGCGCATCGAGCATTGGGGCTCCTTGTCCAACTGACGACGACTCCCCCTGGACCCGCTCGTGCCGAAGCGGTTTCGCTGGACGCGCAACCAGGCGCCTTCTTAACGGTTTAACCGACGTCGTTCAAGGACCACGGTCGCAAAATCCCGGGTGCCTCACGCTTGGGCCGATTTTTCAGCCCAGCGTCAGGGCCAGCGCGACCAATACCCCGGTCTCGGTGAATTCCAGCAGGGCTCCGGCGGTATCGCCGGTGGTACCGCCGAGACGCTGGCGCAGGGCGCGTCGCACCAGCAGCGCGACCCCGGCGGTGACCAGCAGTGCGGTCCAGCCCTGGGGCAGCAGGAGGATGGCTAGCGCACCCAGCAGCAGCACTCGAGTCAAGGTTGTCCGGGGCAGGTGGCGACTGAGCAGATCGCCCAGACCGCCAGGGCGTACATAGGGGGTGGTCAGCAACAGCCAGGGCAGCGCCAGGCGACCGGCCAGGGGCGCCAGCCACAGACAGCCCGGCGCGTGCGGCAGGAGCACCACCAGGGCGCTCCACTTGAGCAGCAGGGTCAGCAGCAGCGCCAGCACGCCCATGGGGCCACAGGCCGGATCCTTCATGATGGCGAGGGTCCGCTCGCGATCGCCATAGCCGCCGATCCAGGCATCCACGGTGTCGGCCAGGCCATCCAGATGCAGGCCGCCGGTGAGGATCACCCAGCCGGCCAGCACCAGGGCCGCCTGCAGGAAGACGCCGCCCGCGGCGCCCAGCCAGGCGATCAGACTGAGGAGCGCACCCAGCAGCAGGCCGACCGCCGGATACCAGAGCACCGAGCGGCCGACGGCCTCGGCGGGCGGCAGGCCGGGCAGCCGGACCGGCAGGCGGGTCAGAAACTGCACGGCGATCAGCAGGGGTAGCGGCATCAGCCTTCCTCCAGCGCCAGTGGCTGCAGGGTCGCGTAGGGCGCCTCGACCTGCAGCAAATCCTTGGCTGCCAGACCCCGCTGGCGGGCCAGCAGCAGGCGGATGACGCCGCCATGGGTGACGATCAGACTGCGCCGGCCCTGCACCCGGGGCCGCCAGCGCGTCACCGCCCCCAGGACCCGTTCGGCGAAGGCCGCCACGGGCTCGCCCTCGGGCGGGGTATAGGCATAGGGATCGGCCCAGAACCGGCCCAGGGCTTCCGCCTGGTCCTGCATGAGCTCCGCGGCGCTACGGCCTTCCCAGGCGCCGAAATCCAGTTCGCGCAGATCCGCTTCCAGCACCAGCTCGGCGCCCTGCTCCGCCGCCAGCCACTCGGCGAAGCGCGCGCAGCGCTGTTGCGGCGACGTCAGGATCAGCTCGAAAGGCGGCTGCGTGGCGACGGCGGCGCGCAACTGCGCCCAGCCCTGCTCCGCCAGCGGCGGATCGAGGCGTCCGCGAAAGCCTTCGGGGCCCTTGGTGACGCCATGGCGCAGCAGCCAGCAGTCAGTCATGGGCGCGGCTGGAGACACTGGCTTCGGCAAAAGTCGCCATCTCGCTGTGCAGGCGGCAGGACAGTTGCAGCAGCGGCACGGCCAGCGCCGCACCGCTGCCTTCGCCCAGGCGCAGGCCGAGGTCCAGCAGCGGCTCGCCGCCCAGCGCCAGCAGCACCGCGGCATGGCCGGGCTCGGCGCCGCAGTGGGCGAACAGCAGCCAGTCGCGGGTAGCGGGTTGCAGGCGCTGGGCGCAGAGCGCTGCCACCGAGCAGATGAAGCCGTCGATCAGGGTCGGCAGGCCCTGCTGGGCACAGGCCAGATAGGCACCGGTCAGGGCGGCCAGCTCGAAGCCGCCCAGGCGGCGCAGCAGCTCGTAGGGATCGTCCAGGGCGTCGCCATGGCGCAGCAGGGCGCGCTGGATGACCGCCACCTTGCGCGCCACCCCATCGGCGTCCAGGCCGGTACCGGGCCCGGCCAGGGCCAGCGGCGAGGTATCCAGCAGCACGCTGGCAATGGCGCTGGCGGCGGTGGTGTTGCCGATGCCCATCTCGCCGCCGATGAACAGATCGGCACCCCCGGCGCAGGCGCGCAGGACGGCGTCGCGCCCGGCTTGCAGCGCGGCCTGGCACTGCTCATGGGTCATGGCCGGGGTCAGGGTGAAGTTGGCGGTACCGCGCCCCAGCGGCAGGTCGATGATCCCGGGCAGGGCTTCCAGCGGCGTGACGGTACCCAGGTTGATGACTTCCAGGGCGGCGTCCAGTTGCCGGGCGAGCACGCTGATGGCGGCTCCGCCACGCACGAAGTTGCGCACCATCTCGGCGGTCACGGACTGCGGATAGGCCGAGACGCCCTCTTCCACCACCCCATGATCACCGGCGAAGACGGCGATGGCGGTCCGCTGCAGCAGTGGCCGCGGCGTGCCCTGCAGGGCCGCCAGCTGGATGGCCAGCACTTCCAGATCGCCGAGCGAACCGCTCGGCTTGGTCAATACCGCCTGCCGCTGGCGCGCGGCTTCGGCGGCGGCGGTATCGGGTTGGCGGCAGGGTCCTTGCCACCAGGGCATGCTCATAGCGGGATTCCTTTGAGGGTCAGGGGGAGACCGGCGACGGTCAGCACCACGCGCTCGCAGCGCGCGGCCAGGGCCTGGTGCAACTCGCCGGCGGCATCGACATAGCGGCGCGTCAGCTCGCCCAGCGGGACGACGCCCAGACCGGTTTCGTTGCTGACGAAGATGAGGTGGCCGGGCAACAGCGGCACGACGTCGAGCAGCTCCGCGCAGGCACTGTCGAGGCGCCGGGGATCGTCGCGCAAGAGCAGATTGGTCAGCCAGAGGGTCAGGCAATCCACCAGCAGGCAGGCATCCGGCGCCGCCAAAGCCTCCAGGCGTTCGGCCAGCGCCAGGGGTTCTTCCACCAGCGCCCAGTGCGCCGGCCGGCGGGCGGCATGGCGTTCGATGCGGCGGGCCAGCTCGACGTCGCTGCCGCCGGCGGTGGCGATATAGGTGACGGCAAGGCCGGATTCGGCAGCCAGGCGCTCGGCCAGGGCGCTCTTGCCGGAGCGAGCGCCACCGAGGATGAATTCGCGCATCTAGAGCTCGCAGAGGGCGCGCAGGCGCCCGGTGTCCAAATGGTGTTCGACCAGATCGGCCAGACGCTCCAGATCGCGCTCGCGCAGGGCGTGGTAGTCCAGCTGCCGAGGTTCGGCGAGACCCGCCCAACGGAGCAGGGCGACGCTGGCGGCGGGCGATTCGAACAGGCCATGCAGGTAGGTGCCCAGCACCTGGCCGTCGTCGCTGAGGCTGCCATCCACGCGGCCATCGGCGAAGCGCAGCACCGGCCGCTCCAGGGCCGGGCCCTGGCTGACACCGGCATGGATCTCGTAGCCGGCCACCTCGGCGTCGCCATCGCTCAGCCAGCCGTGCACGTTGCGCAGCTGCTTTTCCGCCGCCAATTCGGTGGTCATGGCCAGGAGGCCCAGACCGGCGCTGTCACCCGGCGCGCCTTCCAGCCCGAGCGGATCGGCGATCCGCTCGCCGAGCATCTGGAAGCCACCACAGATGCCCAGCACCCGCCCGCCGTATCTCAGGTGGCGAGTGATGGCCGCGTCCCAGCCCTGGGCGTGCAGAAAGGCCAGGTCGCTGCGCACGCTCTTGGAGCCGCCGAGGATGATCAGGTCGGCGGCGGGCAGCTCCTCGCCCTGACGGACGAACAGCAACTCCACCTGGGGATGCAGGCGCAGGGGATCGAAATCGGTGTGGTTGCTCAATCGCGGCAGCACCGGCACCGCCACCCGCAGGCGCGGTCCCTGCTTGACGACCTGGCCGGTGGCCAGGCGATCCTCGGCTTCCAGATGCAGGTCGTGCAGATAGGGCAGCACGCCGAGCACCGGCTTGCCGGTACGGGCCTCGAGCCAGTCCAGCCCGGGTTGCAGCAGCGCCAGGTCACCGCGGAAGCGGTTGATGATGAAGCCGGCAACGCGCGCCTGCTCGCTGGGTTCGAGCAGGTCGAGGGTGCCGACCAGATGGGCGAAGACGCCGCCCCGGTCGATGTCGGCCACCAGCAGCACCGGGCAGTCCACCGCCTCGGCGAAGCCCATGTTGGCGATGTCGCCCTGGCGCAGGTTGATCTCGGCCGGCGAACCGGCGCCTTCCACCAGCACCACCTGATAGCCCGCCGAGAGGCGGGCATGGGAAGCCAGCACCGCCTCCCGCGCCACCGGCTTGTAGGCGTGATAGGCCTTGGCATCCATGCTGGTGACGGCGCGACCGTGGATGATCACCTGGGCGCCGACATCGGTGTTGGGCTTGAGCAGCACCGGATTCATGTCGGTATGGGGTACCAGGCCACAGGCCTGGGCCTGGACCGCCTGGGCCCGGCCGATCTCGCCGCCATCGGCGGTCACGGCGCTGTTGAGCGCCATGTTCTGCGGCTTGAAGGGCACCACGGCCACGCCCTGGCGATAGAACCAGCGGCACAGGGCGGCCACCAGGGTGCTCTTGCCGGCGTCGGAGGTGGTGCCCTGCACCATCAGCGTACTCATAGGGGACTCCGGTAGCTGCCGAGGCCCTGGTCCAGGCGCTGCCAGCCGGACTCGTCGCCGGGCAGGCCGAATCTCAGGGCGCCAAGGGCGGGAAACAGGCGGGTTAGGATGGCCTGGCGGGCCAGGTGTTCGTGCAGCTCCGCGACATCCGCGCGCTGCAGCAATTGAAAGAGGGCGCAGCCACCGCTGGCCGCGAGGGCGTGCCGGGCCAGCAACGCCGCCAGGCGCTCACCGGCCTTGAGCAGCGCCTCGCGCTGACGCTGCTGGCCCGGCTGATCGGCCAGCAGTTGCCGGGCGAGATGACGACTGGGGCCGTTCACCGTCCAGGGACCCAGTTGCTCGTCCAGCTGCGCCAGCAGGCTCGGCGCCGCCAGCACGAAGCCCAGGCGCATCCCGGCCAGTCCGAAGAACTTGCCAAAGGAGCGCAACACGATCAGCCCGGGCAGATCGCTGAAGGGTGCAAGACTCGCTGCCGGGGTGGGATCCATGAAGGCCTCGTCCACCACCAGCCAGCCACCGCGGCGCTCGAGGCGGGCGTGCCAGTCCAGCAGCCGGGCCGGCGACAGGCGTTCGCCCGTGGGATTGTTGGGATTGACCACCACCACCACGTCCAGCTGGTCGAGGTCGGTCGCTATCCGGGCTTCGCCCCACTCCAGCACCTCGTGCCCGGCGCGACGCCAGGCCAGGGCGTGTTCGGCGTAACAGGGCGCGAGTACCGCGACCCGCGCGGGTGCGCGCAGGGTTGGCAGCGCCTGGATGGCAGCCTGGGAGCCGGCCACCGGCAGCAGCGCGCTGGCCCGGTAACAGGCACCGGCAGCCTCCACCAGGCCGTCATCGGGCTCCGGCAGCCGGGCCCAGGCGCTGGCCGGAATCTCCGGCAGCGGCCAGGGCCAGGGGGCCAGACCGGTGGACAGGTCCAGCCAGTCGCCCAGGGGAATGTCGTAGCTGCGCGCCGCGCGCCGCAGTCGACCGCCGTGCTCAAGCAAGCAGCAGTCCTCCCAGGGCGATCAGCGCGGTCCACAACCAGGCACCACGGCGCACCAGTTTCAGCGCGCGGGTGATGGCCAGGAAGGTCGGCGCCGGTCCACGGCCCAGCAGCGGACGCTCGTGCCATTCGCCGTGGTAGCGAGCCGGGCCGCCCAGGCTCACGCCCAGGGCGCCGGCACCGGCCGCCATCACCGGACCGGCGTTGGGGCTGTCCCACAGCGGTGCCTGGGTGCGCCAGCTTTCGATGGCGCTCCAGAAGCGGCCAAGGCCGGCATAGGTCAGGGCTACCAGGCGCGCAGGGATGTAATTGAGGACATCGTCCAGCCGCGCCGCGGCCCAGCCAAAGCGCTCCAGGCGCGGCGTGCGATAGCCCCACATGGCGTCCAGGGTATTGGCCAGGCGATAGAGCACCACGCCCGGGGCACCCAGCAGGGCGAACCAGAACAGCGCGGCGAAGACGGCATCGCTGCCATTCTCCAGCACCGATTCGGTGGCGGCGCGGGCCACGGCGGTCTCGTCCAGTTCGCTGGTCTCACGACTGACCAGGTAGCCGACCCGCCGCCGTGCCTCGGGCAGATTGTTGCGTTGCAGGGCGCGCGCCACCGGCTCGGCGTGCTCGCCAAGGCTGCGCAGTCCCACGGCCAGATACAGCGCCAGGGGCTGGATGATCCAGGCCAGCCAGTCGAGCTGGCAGAGCAAGGCGGTGAGCAGCACCCAGGGCAGCACGGCGAGACTCCAGGCCATCACGCCATGGCTGCGCCAGCCGCGGCCACCGGGATTGAAGCGGGCTTCGAGGCTGTCGGCCAGGCGCCCGAACAGCACCAGGGGGTGGGCGCGGCGGGGTTCGCCGAACAGCAGGTCGAGCAGCATGCCGCTGACGACCGCGAAGGCCAGCATCATGGTTTCCGGCCCCAGCGATTCTCGAAGACCAGCTCCTCCAGCGGCCGCCCCTGGCGCCAGCCCTCCTCTTCCAGCATCGGGCGCGGATAGAAGGCTTCCACCGGTCCCAGGCAGAGGATGGCCGCCGGCTGCGCGCCTTCCGGCATCTCCAGCAGGCTGCGCACGGCTTCCGGCTCGAACAGCGACACCCAGCCCATGCCCAGGCCTTCGCAGCGCGCCGCCAGCCAGAGATTCTGGATGGCGCAGGACAGCGAGGCGAGGTCCATCTCCGGCAGGGTACGGCGGCCGAAGACATGGGCTTCGCGGCCGTCCATGAGCGCGGCCACCAGCACCTCGGCGCAATCGAGGATGCCCTGCACCTTGAGCTTCATGAAGTCGTCGCTGCGCTCGCCGAGGGCGTCGGCGGTGGCGCAGCGCTCTTCTTCCACCAGCTCGTGCAGGCGCTGGCGCAAGGCCGGATCGCTGATGCGCAGGAAGCGCCAGGGCTGCATCAGCCCAACGCTGGGCGCCTGGTGGGCGGCACCGAGCAGGCGGGCCAGTTGCTCGGGGGGCACCTCGCCACCGCAGAAGTGGCGCATGTCGCGGCGCTCGGCGATGGCTCGGTAGACGGCGGCTTGTTCGGCGGGGGTATAGGGGGTCGTGGTCACGGCTTGAGCATCGCGGCGGCCGCGGCGGGTGCCGACGGCATGTAGAAGTGAATATAGCTGGCGGTGAGGCGACCGTCGCGGTAGACCGCCTCGGCCACCGCCTTGCCGTTGGGGCACAGCCCGCGCGCCCAGGGCACCTCGGGTGACTCCAGGGCCGAGTGGTGATAGGTGTGGCCACGCAGGGTGCCCTGCTCGAACTCCACCGACTGCAAGGCCAGGGCGGTGAGGCGCGCCTGCATCCGCGCGCTGCCCGGCAGCAGTCCGAGCAGGCTGGCGGATTCGCCGGCCTTGTCGGTCAGTTCGTCGAGCAGATAGAGCATGCCGCCGCACTCGGCGAGGATCGGCTTGCCGGCCGCATGGTGGGCGCGGATGGCCGCGCGCATGCCCAGGTTGTTGGACAGCGTCTGCAGGTGCAGCTCGGGATAGCCTCCAGGCAGATAGAGGCTGTCCACCGCCGGCAGCGCCGTGTCGGTGAGCACGGAAAAGAACTGCAGCTCGGCGCCCAGGGCGCGTAGCAGATCGAGATTGGCCTGGTAGATGAAGGCCAGCGCCGCATCCCGGGCCACGCCGATCCGCACCCCCGCCAGCAGCGGCTCGACAGCGGTCGGCGGCGGTGCGGCAAAGGCCACCGGCGGCGGCACTTCGAGGGTGGAACTGGCGCCCAGGGCATCGGCCGCCAGGTCGAGACGACGATCCAGGTCGGTGACCTCGTCGGCCTGGATCAGCCCCAGGTGACGACTGGGCAACTCGATGCCGGCATCGCGCGGCAGGCTGCCAAAGAAGGTCATGCCCGCCGGCAGGCTGCCGCGGATCAGCTGCGTCTGCCGTGGACTGCCACTGCGATTGGCCAGCACCCCGGCGAAAGGCAGGCCCGGCCGGTAGTGGGCCAGGCCATAGGCCAGGGCGCCAAAGGTCTGCGCCAGGCCGGCGGCGTCGATCACTGCCAGCACCGGTACGCCAAAGCGCTCGGCCAGGTCGGCCGCCGAGGGCTGGCCGTCGAACAGGCCCATGACGCCTTCGATAAGGATGAGATCGGCCTCCCCCGCCGCGTCCCACAGCAGGCGCCGGCTCTCGGCCTCGCCGATCATCCACAGATCGAGCTGGTAGACGGGTGCGCCGCTGGCGCGGGCGAGAATCATCGGATCGAGAAAGTCCGGACCGCACTTGAACACCCGTACCCGCCGCCCCTGGCGGGCGTGCAACCGGGCCAGGGCGGCGGTGACGCTGGTCTTGCCCTGACCGGAGGCCGGGGCGGCGATCAGCAGCGCCGGGCAATGCCGCGTCTCGCCTACCATTCGATACCCTGCTGGGCGCGGACGCCGGCCTGGAAAGCATGCTTGACCAGACTCATGTCGGTCACGGTATCGGCGGCCTCGACCAGCGCCGGCGGCGCACCGCGCCCGGTCACCACCACGTGCTGGTGCGCCGGGCGCCCGGCCAGATAGGCCAGCACCTGGTAGACGTCCAGATAGACGTGGTTGAAGGCGATGTTT
>NZ_JASCON010000099.1:0-18514 GCF_029959585.1 Pseudomonas sp. PS02302 | reverse complement strand
GCTGCGCCTTGGAGCGGCTTCGATTCGGACTGGAGCTATCGCGGCCATGGGCCGCTCCTACAGGTGTGCCTAGAAGGTGCAGGAGCGGCCCATGGCCGCGATGACGAGGGGTTTGGCACCCTTGGGCGTCGACGATGCAGCCGTCTCAGCCCAACCTACGAGCGCGCCCTTACAGGCCCTTCTCGAAGATCTTCGAATTGCGCTGGAAGTTGTACAGCGACGCCCGTGCTGCCGGCAGACGTTCCACGCCGCTTGGCTCGAAGCCGCGTTCGCGGAACCAGTGGGCGGTCTTGGTGGTGAGCACGAACAGGGTGCCGAGGCCACGCTCGCGGGCGCGTTGTTCGATGCGTGCCAGCAGGGCGTCGCCGCGGCCGCCGTGGCGGTAGTCGGGATTGACCGCCAGGCAGGCCAGCTCGCCCGCCGCCGAGTCGGCGATGGGATAGAGCGCCGCGCAGGCGATGATCAGGCCTTCGCGTTCGACGATGCTGAATTGCTCGATCTCGCGCTCCAGCACCTCGCGGGAACGGCGCACCAGGATGCCCTGCTCTTCCAGCGGGCGGATCAGCTCCATCAGGCCACCGACGTCGGCGATGGTCGCCTCGCGCAGGGTTTCGAAGGGTTCCTGGGCCACCAGGGTGCCGCTACCGGCGCGGGTGAAGAGTTCGGTGAGCAGGGCGCCATCCTCGGCGTAGCCGACGATGTGGCAGCGGCGCACCCCGCCGCGAGTGGCCTGGGCGGCGGCGTCGAGCAGCTCGGCCTGGTAGGAGCTGCCCAGGCGCGCCAGATGGGTGGGGATCTGCTGCGGGCCGATCTCGCGGATCAGGGCGCCGTGTTCGTCCAGCAGGCCCGGTTCGGCACCGTAGAGCACCAGCTTGTCGGCGCCCAGGTCGATGGCGGCGCGCATGGCGACGTCTTCGCAGGCCAGGTTGAAGGTCTCGCCGGTGGGGGAATAGCCCAGGGGCGAGAGCAGCACGATGGTGCGCTCGTCGAGCAGGCGACCGATGCCGCGGCGGTCGATGCGACGGACTTCGCCGGTGTGGTGGAAGTCGACGCCGTCCTGCACCCCGACCGGGCGCGCGGTGACCAGGTTGCCGCTGGCGACCCGCAGCCGCGAGCCCTGCATGGGCGAGGCGGCCATGTCCATGGACAGGCGCGCCTCGATGGCACTGCGCAGGCTGCCGACGGCATCGATCACCGCTTCCAGGGTCGGGCCGTCGGTGATGCGCAGGTCGTTGTAGAAGCGCGGCTCGATGCCGCGGGCGGCCAGGCGCGATTCGATCTGCGGACGGGAGCCGTGCACCAGCACCAGGCGCACGCCCAGGCTGTGCAGCAGCACCAGGTCGTGGACGATGTTGCCGAAGTTGGGGTGGGCGACGCCATCACCGGGCAGCATGACGACGAAGGTGGCGTCGCGGTGGGCGTTGATATAGGGCGAGGCGTGGCGGAGCCAGTTGACGTAATCGTGCATCGAGACGAAGACCCTTGGTGGATAGGCGGGAGGGTGAACGAGGGCAGGCAGGGCGTTCAGCGTCGTCGCAGCACGGAGGTTCCTCGACAGGGAGCGGATGGGCAGAGAGCGTCAGTAGACCGTCTGGAGTTTACAAAAAGTCACGCCGGGCGCGCGGGTCTGTTCATCGGACGGCCGCGGCCTCGTCCAGGCAGTAGTGGCCGATCAGCTGCTGCAGCAGCCTTACGGTAGGCGCGATCCGCGCCAGCGCCAGGTGCTCCTCGGGCTGGTGCGCGCAGCTGATGTCGCCGGGACCGAGGACCAGCACCTCCTGGGTGATCGCCTGCAGATAGGGTGCCTCGGTGGCGAAAGCCACGGCGTCGGCGGTGTGGCCGGTCAGGCGCTCGGCCAGGCGCACCAGCTCGGCCTCGGCCGGCTGCTCGAAGGGCGGCACCGCGGGAAACAGCGGCTGGTAGTCGATCCGCACCCCGAAGCGTTCGGCGACCGACAGCAGCCGTCCGCGGATGGCCTGGCGCAGGGCTTCGGGCTGCATGCCCGGCAGCGGACGCAGATCGAATTCCAGGGCGCACTGGCCGCAGATGCGATTGGGGTTGTCGCCGCCATGGATGCAGCCCAGGTTGAGGGTCGGCTGGGGCACCAGGAACAGCGGATTGCGGTATTCGCGCTGCCACTGGGCGCGCAGGTCGAGCAGCTCGCCCATCACCGCCTGCATGGCGTCCAGGGCGCTGTGGCCCAGACTTGGATCGGAGGAATGGCCGCTCTGCCCGAGGATGTCGATGCGCTCCATGAGGATGCCCTTGTGCAGGCGGATCGGCCGCAGACCGGTCGGCTCGCCGATCACCGCGGCGCGGCCCAGGGGGCGGCCGGCTTCGGCCAGCACCCGGGCGCCGTCCATGGAGGATTCCTCGTCGCAGGTGGCGAGCACGATCAGCGGCTGGCGCAACTGGCGCGGATCCAGTTCGCGCACGGCTTCGAGGATCAGCGCGAAGAAGCCCTTCATGTCGCAACTGCCCAGGCCGTACCAGCGATCGTCGGCTTCGCGCAGACGCAGGGGATCGGCCTGCCAGAGCGCCGCGTCATAGGGCACGGTATCGGTATGGCCGGCCAGCACCAGACCACCCGGCCCGCTGCCCAGGGTGGCGATCAGGTTGAACTTGCCCGGGGTCACCTCCTGGGTCTCGCAGGCGAAGCCCAGGGCGCCGAACCAGTCGCTCAGGCGGGCGATGACGCCGGCGTTGGACTGGTCCAGCGCCGGCTGGGTGCAGCTCACCGAGCTTTCGGCGATGAGGGTCGAGAACAGAGCTTTCAGCGCGGGCAGGGTCATGCGGGGTCTCCTGGTCACGCCTCCATCATGGCGCCATCCGCTGCGCGATGAAACCTTCATGCGCCAGGGGGGCGGGACGGGCTAAACTAGCGCCCACGTTCTCGCCGTCCGTCGTCATGACGCGCTCGGCACGGAGCCGGACCGTTCTCTTCCGGCGCCAGGATCCTCCAATGGCCAAAGAAACCGAAATCAAGCTGCGCGCCAGTGCGGCCACCCTCGACGCCCTGCGCGCTCATCCGCTGCTGAAGAAGCGTTGCAAGGAGGGCTGGCAGCGCCACGAACTCTCCAACTGCTATTACGACACCGACACCCGCGACCTGGCCCATGCCAAGGTGGCCCTGCGCGTGCGGCGTGATGGCGAGCGCTTCATCCAGACGCTCAAGAGCCGTGGCCAGAGCCTGGCCGGGCTGTCCGAGCGCAACGAATGGGAATGGCCGCTGGCCGATGCCACCCTGGACACCGCGCTGTTCGACGACAGCTGCTGGCCGGCGGAGCTGGCCGACCTGGATCTGCGCCGTCTGCAGCCGGTGTTCGACACCGATTTCGTCCGCGACGCCGCGGAGATCGCCTGGGGCCGGGGCAAGGCCCGGACCATCATCGAGGTCGCCCTCGACCAGGGCGAGGTGCGCGCCGGCGACCAGCGCGAGGCCATTGCCGAGGTCGAGCTGGAATTGCGCCAGGGTGAACCGGCCGCGCTGCTGGAACTGGCCGAGCAGCTGGCCGCCGAACTCCCGCTGATGCCCTGCGACATCAGCAAGGCCGAACGCGGCTATCGCCTGCACGATGCCTCGAGCTACACCCTCTATCTGTCCGCGCCGGAACTGGACGCCGAGACGCCGCTGGACGAGGCCGTCGTCCGCCTCGGCTGGCACCTGCTGGCCGGCAGCCAGCGCCTGGCCGAACAGTATCGCTGGAACGGCCACTGGCGCCTGCTGGTGGACTGGGTGCACCAGCTGATCGACCTGCGCGCCCTGCTCGGCAGTCTTGGCCAGGCCGCCCCGCGGGCCACCAGTCGCGACCTGCGCCAGGCCCTCGACGAGTTGCTCGCCGACTGGCGACCGCTGGCCGCCATCGGCCAGGACGACGAGGAGGCCCGCCGCCAGGCGCCGCAGCGCTTCGCCACCGAACTGGAACAGCCGCGCTGGGGCCTGTTCTCCCTGCGCGCCGCGCGCTGGCTGCATGAGCGCGCCTGGATCCAGGGTCGCACCGGCCGTGGCGAGCGCCAGGGCGTGACCCCGCTCGGCCAGTGGCTGCCGCGCTTCCTGGCCCAGGAAGCGGCCGAATTGCCGTTGCTGCGCGCCATCACCGAACCCGAGCTGATCCAGCAGCAGCTACCGCGGCTGGAGCGGATGCAGGTCTGGCTGCACCTGGCGCGTGGCGCCCTGGACCTGCCCGAAGCCGATCGGCTGTATGGCGAGCTGGGCAAGCTGGCGCCGCTGAGCGCCCATGGCGATCTCGCCGGGGTCGCCGAACAGGCGCGCCTGGTCTATGGCCTGGCGCCCTGGAAAGCCCTGGCCTGAGCCGCCGGACGGCGGGAACGCCTGGCGCATCCGGCCGTCCATCCTGATGGCATAAGGCCGCGAGCGATTCCTTAATACAAAATCGCTATGCTGGAGGAGGCGACCAACCTGGCGGGTACGGCAGGCAGGTCGCCCCCGGTCTGGCGCCGGGTGTCACCCCGGTGCGACCACCTTTCCAAGGAGTCCAGATGTCCGCCATAGCTTCCCCTTCCGCTGATCGCTGGCTCGACCTGGGCGACATCCTGCGCGAGCTGGTCAGCCAGCAGCGGATCGATCAGCAGACCGCCGAGCAGTGCCTGCTCCTGCGCCGTGGTTCGGCCAATCCGCAGCAGCATCCGCTGGAATTCCTCGCGGCGCAGAGCGTGGACGACCTCAGTCGCCCGGGGCGCAAGCTGGACCTGGACAGCCTCACCCGCTGGCTCGCCGAGTATTCGGGTCAGCCCTTCTACCGCATCGATCCGCTCAAGGTGGACGTGGCCTCGGTCACCCCGCTGATGTCCTACGCCTTCGCCCAGCGCAACAAGATCCTCGCCGTGGCGGTGAGCCCGGACGAGGTGACGGTGGCCAGCGCCCAGCCCTTCGTGCACAGCTGGGAGAGCAACCTCACCCATGTGCTGCAGCGGCCGATCAAGCGCGTGGTGGCCAGCCCCGCGGACATCACCCGCTACACCCAGGAATTCTTTCGCCTGGCGCGCTCGGTCACCGGTGCCTCGGCGGTGGAGCAGAAGACCAGCGGCGTCGGCAACTTCGAGCAGCTGGTCAATCTCGGCGCCGCCGATGGCGAACCGGATGCCAACGATGCCCACATCGTCAATATCGTCGACTGGCTGTTCCAGTACGCCTTCCAGCAGCGCGCCAGCGACATCCACGTCGAGCCGCGCCGCGAACAGGGTGCGGTGCGCTTTCGCATCGACGGGGTGCTGCACACCGTCTACCAGTTCCCCGCCCAGGTCACCCTGGCGGTGGTCAGCCGGATCAAGAACCTCGGCCGGATGAACGTCGCCGAGAAGCGCAAGCCCCAGGACGGCCGGATCAAGACGCGCATGGCCGGCGAGAAGGAAGTCGAACTGCGCCTGTCGACCATGCCCACCGCCTTCGGCGAAAAGCTGGTGATGCGGATCTTCGACCCGGACGTGCTGCTCAAGAGCTTCGACCAGCTCGGTTTCTCCGCCGACGACCTGCGCCGCTGGGCCGGCATGACCGGTCAGCCCAACGGCATCATCCTGGTCACCGGCCCCACCGGTTCGGGCAAGACCACCACGCTGTACACCACCCTCAAGCAGCTGGCCACGCCCGAGGTGAATGTCTGCACCATCGAAGACCCCATCGAGATGGTGGAAGACGCCTTCAACCAGATGCAGGTGCAGCACAACATCGAGGTGACCTTCGCCAGCGGCGTCAGGGCGCTGATGCGGCAGGACCCGGACATCATCATGATCGGCGAGATCCGCGACCTGGAGACCGCCGAGATGGCCATCCAGGCGGCGCTGACCGGGCACCTGGTGCTCTCCACCCTGCACACCAACGACGCCCCCAGCTCGGTGAGCCGGCTGATCGAACTGGGCGTGCCCTACTACCTGATCCGCGCCACGGTGCTGGGCGTCATGGCCCAGCGCCTGGTGCGCACCCTCTGCCCGGCCTGCAAGACGTCTGTCGAGCTGGACCCGGCCACCTGGCAGGAGCTGACCAAGCCCTGGAACGCGCCGCTGCCCACTGGCGCCATGCAGCCGGCGGGTTGTCCGGAATGTCGCGACACCGGCTATCGCGGTCGTGCCGGGGTATACGAAATCCTCACCCTCTCCGATAGTCTGCGCGAACTGGTGACGGCGGATACCGACATCACCGCGCTGCGGCGGCAGGCGTTCAAGGAAGGCATGCGCAGCCTGCGGCTGTCCGGTGCGCAAAAGATTGCCGCCGGCTTCACCACCGTGGAAGAAGTCCTGCGCGTCACGCCCCAGAGCGAACGTTAGCGCCCCAGCAGCCCGCGAGCGGAACAAGGATAGCCAGCCGTGCAGACAATCGTCGTGAACCCTGCCGTGGGTGCCGAGGACGCCGAGCAGCGACGTCGCCGCCAGGAGATCCTGGCGGCCTATGGCCTGCTCGACGGCCAGCCGGAGCCGGCGCTCGACGACCTGGTGGAGTTGGCGGCCACCCTCTGCGAAACCCCTATCGCCGCGGTCAACCTGCTGGGCGAACAGCAGCAGCTGTTCGTCGCCGAACGGGGCCTGGGCGTGGCGGAAATCCCCCTGGCCCTGTCCTTCTGCCAGCACCTGCACGCCGCCCGGGAAGCACGGCAGATCGAAGACCTGAGCCAGGACCCGCGCTTCACCGACAACCCCTTGGTGATCGATCCGGCCGGGCTGAGATTCTATGCCGGGGCCCCGCTGCGAACGGCCGAGGGCGTCTTTCTCGGCACCCTCTGCGTGCTTGACTGGCAACCGCGCGAACTGAGCGCCGCGCGCCTGACCGGACTCGAACGCCTGGCGCGCCAGGTGCTGCGCCTGCTCGAGACCCGGCAACAGGTCGCGTCGCCGGCGCGGCACAGCACCCTCGACGAAACCCACTACCGCGCGCTGATGGACGTCAATCCGCAGATCATCTGGTTCGCGCGTCCCGATGGCAGCTTCGAATACGCCAATCGCTACTGGTACGAATACAGTGGCCTGAGTCCGGCCAACGTGGTCGCCGATCCCGATCTCTGGACCGCTGCCATCCATCCCCAGCAGCGTCCGCAGCTGTTGCGGCGCTGGCGCGAGGTACGCGAGCAGAGAGTCGCCGGCAGCCTCGAATTGCAGCTGCGCGATGCCGAGGGCCACTACCGCTGGTTCGAAACCCGCACCATGCCCTTCACCAACGCCAGCGGCGAGATCGAGCACTGGGTCGGCGTGGCCCAGGACATCGACAGCCGCAAGCGGGCGGAAACGGCGCTACGAGAAAGCGAGGCCTTCGCCCACCCGCTGCTCGAATCGACCCACGAAGGCTTTTGCGCCCTGGATCGCGAAGGGCGCGCCACCCTCTGCAACCGCGCCTTCCGGCAGATGCTCGGCCTATCCGAGGAGCGCGACCTCCTCGGCGAGCGCCTGGCCCCCCGCCTCAGCTCCGCCCGCAGCGAGGATGGCGCCCGCGCCCTGCAGCGCGCCGCCAGCGAAGGCTCCACCCTGCACCTGTCCGCCGACGCCCTGCTGCGCGAGGACGGCAGTCTGCTGCCGGTGGAATGGCGCGCCCAGCCGCTCTGGCGCGACGGCGAGATCCAGGGCGCCATCTGCACCTTCGTCGATCTCAGCGAACGCATCCGCAGCCATGATCGCCAGCGCTTTCTGCTCGAACTGGGCGATCTGCTGCATGGCGTGACCCACACCGGCGAAGTCGCCTCGGTGCTGGGCGACAGCCTCGGCCATCTGCTGGCCGTGCAGCGCATCGGCTATGCCCGGGTCGGTCGCGACGGCAGCCTGACCATCGACAGCGACTGGCTCGAACAGGGGCGAACCCACCGTCTCAACCTGCCCAGCCTGGGCCACTGGCACACCTCGGCGGTGGAGGAACTGCGCCGTGGCATCATCGTCAGCGTGGAAGACAGCACCCAGGACAGCCGCCTGGGCGAGATGCGCACCCAACTGGTGGACCATGGCGTTCGCGCCGGCCTGGTGGTGCCCCTGCTCGCCGAGGAGCAGCTGGTCGGTCTGCTGTTCCTCTATGCCAATACGCCGCGTCACTGGACCATCGGCGACGTGGCCCTGGTGCGCGAGGTGGCCGAGCGCATCCGCATCGTCATCGAACGCACCGCCGCGGCCGACGCCCTGCGCCTGGCCGAGCAGCGCATCGCCCTGGCCATGGACGTCGCCGACCTTGGTGTCTGGGACTATGACATCGACCGCGACCTGATCAGTTGGGATACCCGCCTCGCCCATCTGGTCGGGGCGGGCGAGCGCCGCTGCGCGATGCGCGGCGCAGCCCTGCTGCACGCCCTGCATCCGGCCGATGCGCCCCGGGTACGGGCCTATGTGACGGCCGCCATCCAGGGCGGTGGCAACGCCTATGATCTGCGGCTGACCTTTCGGGTGCGCGGTTCGCGCCAGGGCGAGTCGGTATGGCTGAGCATCCGCGGGCGTGAACGCCTGGAGCCCGGTGGGCGCCGCCGCCTGGTGGGTATCGCGCGCGACATCACCCGCGAACGCCATGACGCCGATCGCATCAGCGAGACCAATCGCCAGCTGCGGCGGCAGATCGAGGAACGCCGCGAAGCCGAAGCCCGCCAGCATGCCCTGATCGAGCTGGGCGATCGCCTGCGCGAAGGCGATCCGGAAAGCGCTGGGGTCGCCGCCGCCCTGGAACTGGTCGGCACGCGGCTGGGCCTGCGCCGGGTCGGCTATGCCCGTCTGGATGAGGGCAGCGGCGCCTTCGTCCCGCAGCAGCTGTGGACGCCCAACGGCAGCTTCGACCAGGCCCTGGCCTATCCGCTGCTCACCTCCGACCGCCTGAGCAACCAGGACGGCGCAGCGCCCCTGGTCATCGATGATGTCAGCCAGGACCCGCGCGCCCAGGCCAATGCCCAGCGCCTGCTCGATCTGGAGATCGCGGCGCTGGTCGATATCCCGCTCTACGAGGATGGCCGCCTGCGCGCGCTCTTCGTCGCCCATGACCAGCGCGCCCGGCTGTGGACGGAAGGTGAGGTGCAATTCCTGCGCGATGTCACCGACCGGCTCTGGTCGGCCATCTGCCGGCAGCGCTCCCAGGACGCCCAGCGCGAGAGCGAGGGCCGCTTCCGGCTCATGGCCGACAGCGCTCCGGTGCTGATCTGGGCCTGCGATGCCGACGGCCAGCTGCAATTCGTCAACCAGCGCTTCGCCAGCGAATTCGATCTGCACGACGCCGATCTGCACGACCAGGGCTGGAGCGCCCTGCTCCCGGACAGCGAATGCCCGGCCTTCGAAGGTGCCTTCAAGCAGGCCGTCGCCACCCACAGCGCCCTGCGCGCCGAGGTGCGGGTGCGCAATGCCCAGGGCGAATGGCGCTGGCTGCGCTTGGAGGGCACCCCGCGCCTGGAGCTCGATGGCGAATTCCACGGTCTGGTGGGCTGTGGCGTGGACGTCACCGAGGCGCGCCAGACCACCGACCAGCTGGAACAGCGCATCGCCGAGCGGACCCAGGAACTGGGACGCAGCCACGCGCGGCTGATCGCCGAAATCTACGAGCGTGAGCGCACCGAGGAAGCCCTGCGCCAGTCGCAGAAGATGGAAGCCATCGGCCAGCTCACCGGCGGCATCGCTCATGACTTCAACAACATGCTCACCGGCATCGTCGGCGCCCTCGACCTGATCCGCCTGCGCATCGCCAACGGCCGCACCCAGGACCTGGACCGCTACATCAATGCCGCGGTCAATTCGGCCGACCGCGCCGCCGCCCTCACCCATCGCCTGCTGGCCTTCGCCCGCCGCCAGACCCTGGATCCGCAGCCGGTGGACGTGCACCAGCTGGTCGCTTCGCTGCAGGATCTGCTGGTGCGCACCGTGGGCGAAAACGTCGCCCTGCGCCTGGATCTCGCACCGGTCGCCTGGCTCGCCTACAGCGATACCCACCAGCTCGAAAATGCCCTGCTCAATCTGGTCATCAATGGCCGCGACGCCATGCCCGCCGGTGGCGAGCTGTGCATCGCCACCGCCAACCTCAGCCTGGACGCCGAGGCGGCCGCGCGCGAATCCCTGACTCCGGGCGACTATGTCCGGCTGAGCGTGGCCGACACCGGTACCGGCATGCCACCGGAGGTCAAGGCCAAGGCCTTCGAGCCCTTCTTCACCACCAAGCCGGCCGGCCAGGGCACGGGGCTCGGCCTGTCGATGATCTACGGCTTCGTCAAGCAGTCCGGCGGCACCGCGCGCATCGATACCGAACAGGGCCAGGGCACCACCATCAGTCTCTATCTGCCGCGCCACCCCGAGGTGGCGGCGGCCAGCACCGATCAGCCGACGCTCAAGGTCGCGCCCCGCGCCGAAGCCGGCCAGACCGTGCTGGTGGTGGAAGACGAATACGCCGTGCGCATGATCGTGCTGGAGGTGCTCGCCGAACTGGGCTACACCGCCCTGGAGGCCAGCGATGCCGACGGCGCCCTGCCGATCATCGAGAGCGATCAGCGCCTGGACCTGCTCATCAGCGATGTCGGCCTGCCCGGCATGAACGGTCGCCAGCTCGCCGAGATCGCCCGTGGCCGACGGCCCGAGCTCAAGGTGCTGTTCATCACCGGCTATGCCAAGAACGCCAAGGTGCGCGGCGAATTCCTCGGTGAGAACATGGATATGCTGATCAAGCCGTTCGACATTGATGCCCTGGCCGAACGCATCCACAGCATGATCCAGCGCTAGGCTGATGCAGAGTTCTGGAACTCAGCGGACGTCTGAGCTCTCTATAGGAGACCTCAAGAAGGAGATCTCATCCATGCGCCTGAAGAAGCTTGCTCTGGTTTCCCTGATCGGTCTGCCGCTGCTGGCCGCGACCACTGCCGCCAATGCGGATGCGCGGTTCTGGCGGCATGCCGCGACCCTGGGGGCAACCTCCGGCTCGTTCTATACCACCAGCCGTGACGACCACAAGATCGTCGCCGCCACCCAGGACGACGCCAGCTCCTACCTGGCCAGCAACGGCCAGATCCGCGGCCCGTACCTGGAAGCCGCGCTGCGCGACATGCGCGCCGCCGAGCCGGGCCTGCAGGCCAGCGACAACGACCTCGCCATGCGTATCCTGACCCAGTAAGGGCAGGCAAAAAAAGAACCCCGCCGGTCATGCTGCGCGGGGTTCTTCTTTATCCGGGCTCAGGACGGCGAACGGCGCCTCAGCTTTCGCTGGCCGCGCGATAGCCGTCGGCGTCGAGCAGCTTGTCCAGTTCGGCCGCATCCTGCGGCTTGAGCTTGAAGAACCAGGCGCCATAGGGCTCGCCATTGACCTGCTCGGGCGCGTCGGCCAGGGCCTCGTTGACGGCGATCACCTCACCGCCTACCGGGGCATAGATGTCCGAGGCCGCCTTGACCGACTCCACCACCCCGGCCTGGTCACCGGCGGCGAGGGTCTTGCCGACTTCCGGCAGTTCAATGAAGACCACATCGCCCAGGGCCTCCTGGGCGTGGTCGGAAATGCCGACGGTCACGCTACCGTCGGCCTCCAGGCGGGCCCATTCGTGGCTGGCGGCATAACGCAGGTCGGCGGGAATCTGGCTCATGAGAGGTCCTCGGGGCTGGCACGGTTAAAAAGGCAAGGGTAGCCTGCCGACCCCGGGGACCGCCATCGCCGGCAGGGCTTAATTGGGGCCGATGCTCGCGCAACTGCGGTTGTCGACGTACTTCTTCAGGGTGGCCCACTGGGGTCGATCCACACCGTTGATGGGTTCCACCGCCAGATTGTAGTTGCCCCAGCCCGGACCGGCGGCCCAGTAGCTGGCCGGAATGCAGTGCTGCTTGAGGTAGGCCAGCATGTTGTCCATGGCCACCAGCCAGCGCGGATCGTCGTCCGGCACGCCGAATTCACCGATGTAGCCCTGCTTGCCGTTCTTCTTCAGCCAGTCGACGAAGGGCTTGACGCGATTCACCCCGACCATGGGGTCGAAACCGCTCATGTCCTTGCTGGCGTACTGGCCGCCGCCGTCATTGTCGAAGTAGACGTGGGCGGAAAAGATCAGCTTGTTGGCCGGGTCCTTGAGCGCCAGCAGGGGGTCGTTCCACTGCGGCCAGCGGGCGGCGCTGGACCAGCCGTTGCCCTCGACGATGATGGGATGGACGCTGTCCACGGTACGGATGCCGTTGATGCCGTGCTGGGCGGCGATCGGCCAGAAGGCCACGGCATCGTGGGGCTCGTTCATGATGTCGTAGCCAAAGAGCGCCGGATGCTTGCCGAAGCGGAAAGCCAGGCGATAGGTCACGTCCCAGTAGTTGAAATAGCTGACCTTGCCGGCGCCGATGACCTCGCCGCGATAGCGCGCATAGTTGTGCAGATCGAGGATCACCTTGACGCCGTATTTCTGGGCGTAGTTGAGCGTCTGGGTGACCAGGGCGCCATAGTCCGGATCCAGCGTGGCATTCAGCCTGGGCTGGATGCGCTCCCAGATGATCGGAAAGCGCACCAGCTTGATGCCCTTGGCGCTCCAGTCCTTGAAGTGCTGTTCGCTGGGGAAGATGTAGTTGCGGTTGTTGAGACCGGGCAGCACCTGGCTGGCGAAGCCGGCACCGGAAAAGTTGAGACCGACCAGCTCGACCGCCTGGGCCGAGCCAAAGAGCGCGCTGCTCAGGGCCAGGGTACCGGCCAGCCGCAGGGAAAACTGGCGCAAGCGCCGGGTAAGGGATTGCATGACTGCACCTGTGAAAGAGAAAGACTCCCCGCCCCCGCAAGCTAGCGGGTTCTGGCGTAGGCGAGCTCAGGCGGCCGCGTCCTGTTGCGGCGCCACTGGGTGCGACTTCGTCGTCATTGTTGGGGCAGCTATCGGCGTCCCCGCCGCCAGCTTTAGTGATTTTTTTCCTGAAAAAACAGCCAGTTACGCTTTAATTCGCGTCAGATAGCCGCCACTTTTCCATAGGCGCCAGCGCAGTCAGGCTAACGCCTTGAATCGACAGGACTTTCTGTATCCATAAAAGGACGAGTGAGGAACCGCGGCACGCAAAAAGACCGATAGACCAAAAGGAGTCATTTCCAAAACCGTTCGTAACGAGCCTGCCGGCTGTGCTCCAGAACCGGACCCGGAACGTTCCCCGGACGCCGCGCTCTATCCTGCGAGCCCTTCGCGAGAGCCCTGCCATGCCCCTGAACGCGCGCCCGCCCCTGCGTACCCTGGCCGTGACCCTGACTGCCGTGACCCTCCTTGGCTGTGGCGAGACCGCGCGACTGCAGCGCGAAGCCGGATATGGCCCGACCCCGACCCTGCCGGAGCCCCACAAGACCCTGCTGCCGACCATCAACGTGGCGCCGGCGATCGGTTGGCCCGAGGGCGGCAAGCCCATCGCCGCGCCCGGCACCCAGGTCCAGGCCTTCGCCCGCGGGCTGGACCATCCGCGCTGGCTCTATGTGCTGCCCAATGGCGATGTGCTGGTGGCGGAAAGCAATGCGCCCGGGCGCGATGATTTTCCCGGCATCAAGAACTGGATCGCCGGCCTGTTCATGAATAAGGCCGGCGCCGGGGTACCCAGCGCCGACCGCATCACCCTGCTGCGCGATGCCGACGGCGATGGCGTCGCCGAGACCCGCAGCGTCTTCGCCGAGCACCTGCATTCGCCCTTCGGCATGGCGCTGGTGGGCGAGGACTTCTATGTCGCCAACGCCGACGCCCTGGTGCGCTTCACCTACCGCCCCGGGGCGACTCACCTGGAAGGCCCGCCGGTGACGGTCACCGACCTGCCGGCCGGCATCAATCACCACTGGACCAAGAACGTCATCGCCAGTCGCGACGGCAGGAAGCTCTATCTCACCGTGGGCTCCAACAGCAACGTCGGCGAAAACGGTCTGGACATCGAGCAAGGCCGCGCCGCCATCTGGGAGCTGGACCGCGCCAGTGGCCAGAAGCGCCTGTTCGCCACCGGCCTGCGCAATCCCAATGGCCTGGACTGGGATCCCACCACCGGCAAGCTGTGGACGGTGGTCAACGAGCGCGACGAGATCGGCAGCGACCTGGTGCCGGACTACGCCACCTCGGTGCAGGACGGCGGCTTCTATGGTTGGCCCTACAGCTACTGGGGCAAGACCATGGACAGCCGGGTGCAACCGCCCCGTCCGGATCTGGTGGCCAAGGCGCTGACTCCCGACTATGCCCTGGGCACCCATACCGCCTCTCTGGGCCTCGCCTTCGCCAGCGCCGGCAGCCAGTTGCCGACGGCCTTCCGCCAGGGATTGTTCGTCGGCCAGCACGGCTCCTGGAATCGCGATCCCAAGAGCGGCTACAAGGTCATCTTCGTACCCTTCCAGGACGGCAAGCCCAGCGGCCCGCCGCGGGACCTGCTGACCGGTTTCCTCAATGACAAGGAGGAAGCCCAGGGGCGACCGGTCGGGGTGATCAACGACGGTCGTGGCGGCCTGCTGGTGGCCGACGACGTCGGCAATACGATCTGGCGGGTCAGCGCCCAGCGCCCCTGAGCGTTGTTAATCCACCCTTAAGCGCCTTGGCCTAGGCTGGAGGCTGACCATCCTGGAGGTGGTCACCGCTCTTGCCGAGGCCGGCCCGGAGCGGTACAACCGCTCAACCGCCTGGGAAAATCCGATGAGAATACTGCTGGCCGAAGACGACATGCTGCTGGGCGACGGCATCCGCGCCGGCCTGGCCCTGGAAGGCGATACCGTCGACTGGGTGACCGATGGCCAGGCCGCCCAGGCAGCGCTGGAAACCGATCCCTTCGATCTGGTGGTGCTCGACATCGGCCTGCCCCGTCGCTCGGGACTCGAGGTCCTGGCCGCCCTGCGCAAGCGCGGCGACGCTACCCCGGTGCTGATCCTCACCGCCCGCGACAAGGTCACCGACCGGGTCACCGGCCTGGACACCGGCGCCGACGACTACCTGACCAAGCCCTTCGATCTGGACGAACTGCTCGCCCGGGTGCGCGCCCTTACCCGGCGCAGTGCCGGCCGGGCGCTGCCGCAACTGGAACACAACGACCTGCGGGTCGATCCGGCCACCCACCGGGTGACCCTGGCCGGTCAGCCGGTCGAACTGGCACCGCGCGAGTACGCCCTGCTGCGCCTGCTGCTGGAAAACATGGGCAAGGTGCTCTCGCGCAATCGCCTGGAACAGGCGCTCTATGGCTGGGACGGCGACGTCGAGAGCAACGCCATCGAGGTCCATATCCATCACCTCAGGCGCAAGCTCGGCACCAGCCTGATCCGCACCGTGCGCGGCATCGGTTACGGCATCGACCAGCCCGACCGGCCGGCCCCATGACCGACGGCCCGGCCGTCTCGCTACGGCGGCGCCTGCTGACGCTGCTGCTGTGCGGCATCTTCGCCTGCTGGCTGATCGCTGCGCTGGTGACCTACCAGCTGGTGCTGCGCCAGGTGAATCGCCTGGCGGACGAGGACATGCTCGACTTCGGCTCGGCGGCCCTGCACCTGGCCACCCTGAGCGAGGGGGGCGACCACAGCCTGCCGCCCGCGGCGCGCGCCCTGGAACGCAGCCGCACGGCCATCGCCGACCTGCCGCTGTTCAAGCGCCGCAACGCCCTGGGCTATCTGCTGCAGGCCGGTGACCAGCGCCTCGGTACCCCCGCGCCGCCCGCCGGCCTGGCCGACCAGCCACCCGGCTTCAGCAGTCTGCTGGCCGAAGGACAGCACTGGCGCGTGCTGCGCCTGAGCAGCGGCGACGGGCGCATCTGGATCTACGAGAACCTGGCCGATCGCCGCGGTGCCACCAACCTGCTGCTGCTCGGCTCGCTGTTTCCCCTGGCACTGGCCCTGCCGGTGCTGGCCGCACTCATCTGGTTCGGCGTTACCCGCGGTCTCGACCCCCTGCGTCAGCTGGCCGCGCAGATCAAGCAGCGTTCCGCCCAGCGCCTGGAGCCCCTGGCACTGAATCGAGTCCCGCTGGAAGCCGCGGTCCTGGTCGAGGAGATCAACGCCCTGCTGCAGCGCCTGGACGGCGCCCTGGAAGCCGAGCGGCGCCTGACCAGCGACGCCGCCCACGAGATCCGTACGCCCCTCGCCAGCTTGCTGACCCACACCCAGGTCGCCCTGAGGTCCAGCGATCCCCAGGCCCACGCCCGCGGCCTGGTGCAGGTGCGCCGCAGCGCCGAACGCATCAGCCAGCTGATGGAGCAGATCCTGCTCCTGGCCCGCCTGGACAGTGGTGCCCTGCAGGAGCAGTTCGTCCCAGTCCATCTCGGCCGGCTGGCGGCGGATACCCTGTCGGAACTCGCGCCCCTGGCCATCGAGAAGAACATCGACCTGGTGCTGGAGGATCAGGAGGTCAAGTTGTCCGGCATTCCCACCTGGCTGAGCGTGCTGCTCACCAACCTGGTGGGCAACGCCATCCGCTACACCCCCAGCGGGGGCCAGGTGCTGGTGCGGGTCGTCGAGGACGTGCCCGGCCGGGTACGCATCAATGTCTGCGACAGCGGCCCCGGGGTCAGTCCGGAAGAGCGAGCGGTGATCTTTACCCGTTTCTACCGCAGCGAGAGTGCCGGCCAGAACGTCGGCAGCGGCCTGGGCCTGCCCATCGTCAAACGTATCGTCGAAATCCATGGCGGCAACCTGCACCTGGGCGAAGGCCTGCAAGGACGCGGGCTGGGGGTGTACGTCGAGCTGCCCGGCCTGGCCTGATCCGGCCACCTACGACCAAGGCCATCTTTTATCCGGGCCGGCCTAGGGCTTACAGTGCAGGGATTCGCCACACGCGAATGCAGTCCTGCATTCTGGAGAGCCCGGCCCATGTCCATGATCCTGTACCACACTCCCGCCTCGCCCTTCGGTCGCAAAGTCGTGGTGATGCTCCACGAGACGGACCTGATCGAGCAGGTGGAAGTGGAAATCGTCCAGCAGACGCCGCTCAACCCCAATCGCGATGTCCTCGATACCAACCCGGCCGGCAAGATCCCTGCCCTGCGCCTGGCCGATGGCACCTGCCTGCACGACAGTCGCGTCATCCTCGACTACCTGGACACCCTGCACGAGCGCACCCCGCTGATACCGCGCCAGGGTCCGGAGCGCTGGCGCCGCCTGACCCTGGCGTCGTTGTGCGACGCCATGATGGAAGCCGCGGTGCAGATCCGCTACGAGAGCTTCATGCGCCCGCCGGGCATGCAGTGGAAGCTCTGGCTGGACAACCAGCAGGAAAAGATCGCCCGGGCGCTGGACTACTTCGAGCGCGAGGCCATCGCCGAGCTGGACGGCGAATTCGACGTCGCCAGCCTGGGCATGGCCTGCCTGCTGGGCTATCTGGACTTCCGCATCCCCACCTTCGCCTGGCGCAGCGACTGCCCGCGCATCGCCGCCTGGTACGCCCGTACCGGCGAGCGTCCCTCGCTGCAGACGACCCGCCCCTGAATCGGCGCTAGGCCTGCTGCCAGAGCCGCTCCAGATTGCGAAAACCCCACTCCTCCGGATCCTCCCGCCGCACGATGCGCTCATCGGCGGGCGGCCGGGCGAGATCCAGCAGCCGCTGCGGCAGCGGGGTGCGCGAGCGGGCGGAAAAGAACACCCGCACCTGCGGGGTCAGCAGGCTGTCCGGGTGCTGCTCGACCACCACCGCCAGCTGCTCGTTGCTCAGCCGTACCAGGGAGCCGATCGGATAGATGCCCAGCGTCCTGACGAAGGCCTGGAACACCCGCGGATCGAAATGCCCCTTCCACTCCGCCATGCGCCGGATCGCTTCGGCGGGACTCCAGGCGGTCTTGTAGGGCCGGGTCGAGGAGATGGCGTCGTAGACGTCGCAGACCGCGGCGATGCGCGACAGCAGACTGATCTGGGTACCGGCCAGCCCCTGGGGATAGCCGCTGCCATCGAATTTCTCATGATGGTGCAGGCAGACGTCGACGACCTCCGCGGGCGCGCCCCACTGCCGCAGCAGGACGACGCCCTCTGCGGGGTGCCGCTGCATCACGGCGAATTCCGCCTCGGTCAGCTTGCCCGGCTTGTTGAGCACCTCGAGGGGTGTACGCATCTTGCCCACGTCATGCAGCAGGCCGGCCTGGCCGGCCAGTTGCACCTGGTCCGCCGGCAGCTCCATCTGCCGTGCCACCGCCGTCATGAGGGCGCAGACCGACACCGAATGGATGTAGGTATACTCGTCGGCCGTGCGCAGCCGCGTCAGGCTGATCAGCGCCGTGGGATGCCGCAGCACCGACGCCGAGATCTGCTCGACCACGGTCGCCACCTCGCTCAGCTCGATGGCCTGACCCAGGCGTACGTCCTGGAACAGCCGCGCCACCTCCTGCTTGGCGTGGGCGCTCACGGCGGAAGCCTGGGCCATTTCCTGCGGACAGCTCAGGACGGCACCCGGCGTGGTGCCGGCAACCGGGACCGAAGCGGCAACGGCTGGCACCTCGCGGGCAAGGCCCGGCGCGGCGACGGATTCAGGGAGCGGCACCGGATCCACCGCGGGCGGGCACTCGGCCTGCGGCGGGCAATCCAGTCCCTTGGCGATATCGATCCACACCGCGGTCACGGCGCTGTCCTGGATCTTCTGCAGGTCGCGGGGGGGCGGGGGGCCGCCCGCCGCCCGCCCCGCCCGCTGGGGGGGGCCCCCGCCGG
>NZ_JASCON010000098.1:0-18626 GCF_029959585.1 Pseudomonas sp. PS02302 | reverse complement strand
CCCCCCCGGGGGGGGGGGGCTCCCCCCCCCCCCCCCCCCCCCCGGGGGGGGGGGGGGGCCCCCCCCCCCCCCCAAACACGCCGAAACCTAACCCCTCCCCCCGAGGGAGAGGCGCTGTCCGGCGCGATCGAAATCCCGCTGTTCCGCCCTACCCCCGCCACCCCGGATTCTCCAGCAGCACCGCCATCCCCTGCCCACCGCCGATGCACACCGCCGCCACCCCGTACCTGAGCCCCTCGGCGCGCAGCTGGCGCGCCAGGGTAATGGCCAGGCGCAGGCCGGTGGCAGCCAGCGGATGCCCCAGGGCGATGGCGCCGCCGTGCACATTGAGCCGCGCCGGATCCAGCTCCAGGGCGCGCTGCACCGCCAGCAGCTGGGCGCCCTGGGCTTCGTTGATCTCCAGGCGGTCGATGGCCTCCAGCGCCAGGCCGGCGCGGTCGAGCAGGCCCTGGATGGCCGGTACCGGGCCGCTGCCCATGACGTCCGGCGGCACGCCTACCACGCAACTGCCGCGCACCCAGGCCAGTGCCCGTGCCGACGCGGCGTCCGCGCCCCGCGCCAGCAGCACGGCGGCGGCGCCGTCGGCCACCGCGCAACTGTTGCCGGCGGTCTGGACCCCGCCCGGATGCACCGGCGTCAGCCGTGCCAGGGCCTCCCGCGAGGTTTCCCGTGGATGGCTGTCATGCTCGACCACCGCGCAGCCCCGCGGCAGGCGCAACTCCCGCGGCGCCAGGCCCGCGGCCTCGAAGCGCGCCGCCGCCACCGGCACGATCTCTGCCGCGAACCAGCCCTGGCGCTGGGCTGCCAGGGCCCGCTCGAAACTGCGCAGCGCCCAGGCATCCACGGCCTCGCGGGCGATGCCGTGGCGCTGCGCCAGGCGCTCGGCGGTGGCGATCATGTCCAGTCCGGCCGCCGGGTCCTTGAGCGCCTCCCAGAGAAAGTCGTGGAATTCCACCGGCGCGCCGAGGCGAAAGCCGCTGCGGTGGGTGTAGGCGGCGATGGGATTGCGGGTCATGGACTCGGCCGCCACGCACAGCACCCGGCTGGCCTGGCCGCTCTGCAACTGATCGCCGGCCTGGCGCAGCAGCTCCAGGCCGGTGCCGCAGACCCGCTGCACCTGCAGCGCCGGCACCGCCTCGGGCACCCCGGCATAGAGGCCGATATGGCGTGGCAGCAGATAGGCATCGAAGCTGGCCTGGGCCACCGAGCCGGCCAGCACGGAATCCACCGCCGCGGCCGCATGCCCGCGCGCCAGCAGCGCCCGCGCCACGGCGATGCCCAGGTCGGTGGGCGATACCTGCCCCAGAGCGCCATTCAGATCGGTCCAGGGCGTGCGCACGCCATCCAGCAGCAGGATGTCGTCGTAGAGCGCACTCATGCCGTTACGCATGACCAGGCGCCTCGGCGCGGGCCGCCGCCGCTGGCGCCGCCGTCCGCCGTTGCAGCAGGGCCAGCACCGCGCCCGCGGCCACCAGCACCGCCGGGGTGGTGGCCACCACCAGGGTCGCCGCGCCACCGCCCAGGGCCAGGACCTGGCCCGCCAGCAGTGGTCCGGCCATGGCGCCCAGACGGCCGACCGCCACCGCCGCACCGGTCCCGGTCGCCCGTACCGCCGCCGGATAGAGCTGCGGCGCCAGGGCATAGAGCACCAGCTGGCCACCCACCACGAACAGCCCGGCGGCGAAACCGGCCAGGGCCACCAGTGGATAGGCCTTGGCCAGACCCAGCCCGGCCAGCCCCAGCAGGATGCCCAGGTAGATGGCCAGCACCGTCAGCCGTGGCCGCCAGCGATCCATGAGCAGGCCGAACAGCACCGAGCCGATGCCGCCGCCCAGGTTGAAGAGGATCTGCACTCCCACCGCCTGGCCGCGACTGAAGCCCTGGCCCACCAGCAGCGACGGCAGCCAGTTGAGCAGCATGTACATCACCGTGAGGGTGAAGAAATAGCCCAGCCACAGCAGCAGGGTGGTCGACAGCGGGATGGCGCCCAGCCAGGCCCCGCGCGAGCCGTTTGCCTGAGGTCCGCCTCGATTGCGCAGAAAGCCGGCGGTCTCCGCCAGGTAACGTCCGAGCAGCGGCGCCACCAGCAGCGGCGCCAGGCCGCCGACATAGAACACCGTCTGCCAGCGGCCGACGTCCAGCAGCCCCACCACCGCCGCCAGGGCGCCACCCAGGGGCACGCCGCAGTACATCAGGCTGACCGCCGTGGCCCGGGCACGCTCGTCCACCGACTCGGCGGACAGGGCGATCAGATTGGGCAGGGCGCCGCCCAGGCCGATGCCGGTGAGCAGCCGCGCCAGCAGCAGGCTCTCCAGACTCCAGACATGGGCGGTGGCCACCGAGAAGACCCCGAAGATCAGCACGCAGGCGATCAGCACCTTCTTGCGGCCGATGCGATCGGCGCACCAGCCGCCGATGAAGGCGCCGGGCAGCAGGCCGAGGATGCTGGCGCTGAACACCAGGCCCATCTGCCCCGGCTGGAAGCCGAAGGCCTTGGCCATGGCCGGGGCGGCGATGCCCATGGCCTGGAGGTCCATGCCCTCCAGCAGGGCGACGATGAAGCACAGCAGCAGGGTCAGGCGGGCCCCGGGCGGAACGGTCGAGAGCAGGCGCATGGTGGACTCCTCAGAAGCGGAAGGTGGTGGCGACCATCAGGAAGCTGGTGTCGTCGCCATCGGCCTGGCGCACGGCGGCGCCGGCCTGGAAGTAGCTGTATTCCAGATCCAGGGTCAGGTTGGCGGTGGGCATCCAGCGCAGGTTGTTGCGCCAGAGGGTGCCGGCCTTGCGCGCCGAGCTGGCCGCGGTGCCCGGCACCGTGGTCATGCCCGGCAGGTAGACGCCGTCTTCGGTGCTCTGCCGCCAGACGCCGAACAGCCCGCTCTCCAGCTGCAGGGTCGGCCGCGGCGCCAGGGTCAGCAGCGGGCCGACCAGATAGAGGTTGGCCAGGGTGGTGAGACCGGAGTCGCCATAGAAGCCGTTCTTCGGATAGAGCGGATCGAAGGTGCCGACGCGGTCGTCGCCCAGCCCGTGATCGCCGCTGGCGGCGTCCACCCGCAGGGCCAGCCGCGGCTTCCAGGCGCCGCCCAGGCGATAGCCGGTTTCGCTGCTCAGGCCCCAGGCGCGGATCTGGGCGCCGGCCAGATGCCCGCCCTGCCCGGCCAGGTCCCAGCTCCAGTCCCAGGGACCGGCGTTGCCGAACAGGCGGAAGCCGGCGGTGTAACGCTTTTCCGCGCCGGTCAGGCCGTCCAGGGTGCGCTGGTCGGTCTCCAGGCCGAAGCC
Source organism: Pseudomonas sp. PS02302 (assembly GCF_029959585.1). Classification (NCBI taxonomy): domain Bacteria; kingdom Pseudomonadati; phylum Pseudomonadota; class Gammaproteobacteria; order Pseudomonadales; family Pseudomonadaceae; genus Pseudomonas; species Pseudomonas sp. PS02302. The sequence goes on along the minus strand of NZ_JASCON010000098.1, from coordinate 15,347 downwards.
GTAGACATCCAGCTTGAGCGGCCCGGCCAGCGGCAGGGTGCCGTAGAGGCCATAGAACTTGACCGCGTTGTTGGAGCCATCGTCGAAGCTGTCCTCGCCGGTCACCACGGGCCTCAGGCCGAAGGCGTCCAGCCGGTAGCCGTCCGGGCGACTCCAGGCCAGGCGCAGGCCGTCGAAGTTGAGGCGGATGTTGCGGGCGTCGCGGTAGGTGACGAAGGCCTGGTTGCCGTAGCCCAGCTCCTGGCGACCGATGCGGGTCATCAGCTTGCCGCCGGCCAGCGGCGTGTTGAGGTCGATGAAGGCCTGGTGCAGCTCGGTGCGGCTCTGGTCGTAGGGCCCGTAGAGCGCCTTGTTCCAGGCGCGGGTGTTTTCCAGCTGGACGAAGGCGCGCACGGCGTCGTCGAACAGGTGCAGGTCGGCGTGCAGCTGCAGGCGCTGCTGGATGTAGTGATCGGTGGCCACCCCGCGCCGGCCAAAGACCGGATTGCGGATGGTATCGAAGCGATAGCGCGCCTCGCCTCCGGTCTGCAGCCAGGCCGAATCGCCGAGGCGCTGGTAGCGCAGCTCGTCGAAGGGATCGGTGCGCTTTTGCGGATCGTCGAGAAAGCGATAGTCCTCGGCCCAGCGTGGCGGTCCGGGCGGCAGGGGACGCGCGGTCTCCAGGCTGTTGAGCGGCCTGGGCCGGGCGCTTTCCAGGGTGGTGGAAGGCGCGGCGAGCAGGCCCTGGCTGGCGAGCAAGGAGGCGAGCGTGGTAAAGGCGAGGCACGAGCGGGCCCGTGCGCGGGCCGGAAGCGAGCGCGAAAAAGACATGAGATGACCGTCCTGACTGAGGAAGCGGAAGGCGCCGCCGGGGCGCGCGGATCAGGGCCTAGCGGGCGCGGATCGGGTAGCGGTCAGGAGGGAGGGTGGTTGGATAGCGAGCTGACATGGCGGGTGTCCCTTTGTTGTTGTTGTCGTCACCAGAGGGCGGTTTGGCCCTGGCTCGATGATGGTCGATGGCAGAAATGGATCAAGCCATCCGGACCGAATCTGGCCGATTACCGAACGTTATCTTTATTAACTTTATCCCTGCAGGACGGCTGGTCAGCCAGGTCTCTCAACGTCTTCTGTATCGCGCTTTGTAACAATGCCCGCCCTTGAGGGGTCCATGAGGAGGCCCGTACGGGTTAAGGTTCCTTCTCCCACGATCGAAAAGGCGAACTCATGAGCTCCAAGACTCCCCTCCTGCTGGCTGGCGCCGCGCTCTTCACCCTGCTGGCCGGTTGCGGCTCGCATGAAACCCAGAGCAGCCCGGCGGCGGCCTCCTCGGCCCCGAGCGGCGCCGTCAGCAGCAGTGGCCGTTGCAACTCCGATGCGGTCCAGGATCTGGTCGGCAAGGCCCTCTCCCCGGCCCTGGCCGAAGAAGGCCGGCAGCGCGCCGGTGCCCAGGTCGTCCGGGTGGTCCGTCCGCAGGACCCGATGACCATGGACTTCAATTCCCAGCGCCTGACCATCACCACCAGCGCCAGCCTGGTGGTGCAGACCGCCACCTGCGGCTGATCCCCGGCGCGCCCCACGACCTGCCGGCCACCGCCGCGCAGGTCGGTGCGCCCAGCTAGAGGCCGAAGCCCTGGCGCAGGGCGGCCACGCTGTGGAAGTGAAAGGCCGGGCCATGGCGCTCCAGCTCTTCCCGACTGCCGAAGCCATAGCCCAGGGCTACCGCCGCCACGCCGTTGGCCTGGGCGGCGATCAGGTCGTGCTCGCGATCCCCCAGCATCAGGCAGCTTTCCGGCGCCAGGCCTTCGGTTTCCAGCACGAAACGCAGCAGTTCGGTCTTGTCGGCGCGGGTACCATCCAGCTCGCTGCCATGCAGGGCGGTGAAGAATTCCGTCAGGGCGAAGTGCCTGAGGATCTCCACGGCGAACACCCGCGGCTTGGCCGTCACCAGATAGAGCCGCCGTCCGGCCGCCTGCAACTCGGCCAGCAACTCGCGGATGCCCGCGTAGACCTCGTTCTCATAGAGACCGGTGGCGCGAAAATACCCCCGATAGGCCTCCACCGCGCGCCAGGCCCGCGCCTCGTCGAAGCCGTAGTGGGTCATGAAGCTCTGCAGCAGCGGCGGGCCGATGAAGACTTCCAGCCTGCGCAGATCGGGCTCCTCGATCCCCTCGGCGCGCAGCGCCACCTGGATCGCCCGGGTGATGCCCAGGCGCGAATCGGTGAGGGTGCCATCGAGATCGAACAGCAGATGAGGGTGATGCATGGGATGTCCTGGCAACGGGAAATCCTGACCAGTATGGCGAGCGGGGGCAGAGACCGGTAGGCTCGACCGCTCCATTGGAAATGAGTCTTGTTCGCCGATGCCGCCTTTGCCCCGTTCCGTCCGTCACAGCGCCTGGCTGGCCCTGCCGCTGCTGCTCGCCCTCGCCGCTCCCGGCCAGGCCCGCCCCATCGATCAGCCCATGGACGCCCAGGTGCTGCAGCAGCCGGGCCACGGCTATGCCTTCAGCGAACTCCAGCTGGATTCCGTCGACGGCGCCCGCCACTACCAGGTATGGATCGCCCGACCCGCTACCCCGCCACCGGCCGCCGGCTATCCGGTGCTCTATCTGCTCGACGGCAACGCCGCCCTGGGCGGGCTGAACGCCGAGTTGCTCGATACCCTGGCCAGGCGGCCCTATCCGCCCGTGCTGGTCGCGGTGGGCTACACGGGCGGCAAGCGCATCGACGGCCCCGGACGGGCCTACGACTACACGCCGTCCGCGCCTACCAGCGAACGCTTTCGCGAACTGGCCACCGGTGGCGCCGACGTCTTCCTCGCCTGGCTGCTGGAGCGCCTGGAGCCGGTGGTGGCGCGGCAGTTGCCGCTGGATCATGGCCAGCGCGCGCTCTGGGGGCATTCCCTGGGCGGGCTGTTCGTCCTCCACGCCCTGCTCACCCGCCCGGACGCCTTCGCCCAGGGCTACGCCGTGAGTCCCTCGCTGTGGTGGAGTCCCACCGTGCTACCTCAGAGTGATGAGCAGCTCAAGGAGCGTTTCAAGGCGCACCCGGCCCGTCTGGTGCTGCTGCAGGGCGGCGCCGAACGCGAGCTGCCCGCGCACTTCCAGAGCGAGGTCCCTGCCGATGCCACCCGGCGCCTCGCCGACCGCCTCGGCCAGCTCCCCGGCATCCGGGTGCGTTACGAGGTGCTCGAAGGCCTGGGCCACGGCCCCATGCTGCCGGCCTCGCTGCGGGCCGTGTTGAGCGAGTGGCGCTAGTCCGCCAGCCAGCGATACATCACCAGGCAATCCACCAGCCCCAGGCTGGCATGGCGATAGGCCTTGGGCAGGGTGCCGACGATCTCGAAGCCGTGCTTCTGCCAGAGCCGCACCGCCACCTGGTTGCTGGCCACCACCGAGTTGAACTGCATGGCCTGGAAGCCCAGGTCACGAGCCACCTGCACGGAGTGCTCGCAGAGGGCGCCAGCCACGCCCTGGCCACGGGCGGCGGGAGCGACCATGTAGCCGCAATTGCAGACGTGATCGCCCGGCCCCATGGCATTGGCCTTGAGGTAGTAGCTGCCGAGCAGCTGACCGTCGCGCTCGGCGACGAAGGTCGCCCGCGGCAGTTCCACCCAGAGTCGCCAGGCGTCGTCGCGGGTCAGGTCCGGGTCGTAGGCGTAGGTCTCGCGGGCCTGGGCGACCTGCTGGATCAGCGGCCAGACCTGATCGAAATCGGCGGCGGCGAGGGGGCGAATCTGCATGGGTGACTCCGGCGGACGAAGGAGCCGCCAGTGTCGCCTAGCCGGCCGCCGCTGCCAAATCACCGCCCTCTTCCAGCAGCCCCTGGGCCCCCTGGCGACAGGCTGCCAGCAGTTCCTCGGCCAGGTCCTCGTCATCCAGCGCCCGCGCCAGGGCCACACCACCGATCAGGGTGGTGGCCAGCTGCAGCGCCCGGGCGCGCCGCTGCGCCGGCGGCCCCGACAGATCCCGCTCCAGCCGGCTGACGAAGCGCGCGAAGAAGCGCGTATAGCTGCCACGGATGGCGGCCTCCCGATGGGTGACGTCGGCCGCCAGAAAGGCCAGCGGACAGCGCAGCGCTTCGCCCTCGGCGTGCTCGCGGCTCAGGTAATGCTCGACCAGTTGCCCGAGGCCTTCGCTACCGAGACCGTCGAGCCGGGCCCTGCCGACCCGCGCGGCATGGGCGAGGGCCTGGTCATAGACCTCGGTCTTGGTGCGGAAGTGGTGGTAGAAGGCGCCGCGGGTGAGACCGGCATCGGCCATCAGGTCATCGAGTCCGACCGCATCGAAGCCGCGGAGGGCGAACAGGCGGGCGGCGCTGTCGAGGATGCGCTGGCGGGTCTGCTCGCGCTGATCAAGGGGCCAGGCCATGGCTACTCCAGATTATGTTCTTGAACATAAGGTCTCCTTTGCCAGCATGCAGCCTTCTTTGCAAGGAGCCTGCAGCATGACGCCCTATCTCTTCGGTCCCGCCTTCAGCACCCTGGTGCGCAGCGTGCGCCTCCATGCCCTGGAACAGGGCCTGGAGCTCCCCTGTGGCCTCGCCCCTGACGGCCAGGCCATCGCCTGGCACAGCGAGGCCCACCTGGCGCTGCACCCCTTCGGCCAGGTGCCGGTGCTGCTCGACGGCGAGCTGCGCCTCTTCGAGACCCTCGCCATCTGCCGCCATCTCGATCGTCGGCTCTCGCCGGAGCGCGGCGGCAACCCGGAGCAGGACGCCTGGAGCAGCGCCCTGCTCACCACCGTGGATACCCGCCTGGTCCGCCGCTATCTGCTGCGCGTCGCCGGGCCACGACCCACCCCCTTCCGGACGCTGGAAGAGCAGCAGCGCGCCCTGGCCGACGTCGACGCGACCCTGGCCGTGCTCGATCGCCAGCTGGGCAACCAGAGCTTTCTCTGCGGCGCCGAATTCAGCCTGCCCGACGCGCTGCTGGGACCCATGCTCGACTACCTGGAGCCCCTGCCCGACCTCCACTGGCAGACGACCTGGCCCCGCCTCGCCGCCTATCTCGACCGCCTGCGCGCGCGACCCTCCGGCCGGGCGCTCCTGGTGGCGACCGGCTCCAGGCTGCGCTGAGTCCACGCGCCCTGGGTGACTACCCGCCTACCAAAACGCACCGCGATCATCCCCTCTCCCTCCGCGAGAGGGTCAGGGTGAGGGCCGCCCACCACCTCTCCCTACCTGCTAGCCTTGGAAGCTCCTCCCCCGCCCAAGGACCGCCCATGACCACCGCCCACCCCATCGCCCTCGTCACCGGTGCCTCCCAGGGCATCGGCCGCGCTGTCGCCCTCGGTCTGCTGCAGGACGGCTTCCGCGTGGTCCTTGCCGCCCGCCGTGCCGAACCCCTGGAGGCGCTCGCCGAAGAAGCCCGGCAACAGGGCGGCGAAGCCCTGGCGGTACCCTGCGACGTCACCGATGCCGCCAGCGTCGAGGCGCTGTTCGCCCGCATCCGCGACACCTACGGCCGCCTGGACCTGCTGTTCAACAATGCCGGCGTCGGTGCCCCGACGGTGCCCATCGACGAGCTGGAACTGGACGCCTGGCACCGGGCGGTCAACACCAACCTCACCGGCGTCTTTCTCTGCAGCCGCGCGGCCTTCGCCCTGATGCGCGCGCAGACACCCCGTGGCGGACGCATCATCAACAACGGCTCCATCTCGGCGCACACGCCCAGGCCCTTCAGCGCACCCTACACCGCCACCAAGCACGCCGTGGCCGGGCTGACCAAGGCCCTGGCCCTCGACGGCCGCGCCTTCGATATCGCCTGCGGCCAGATCGATATCGGCAACGCCGCCACCGAGATGACCGAGCGCATGGCCAACGGTGTGCTCCAGGCCGATGGCAGCACCGCCGTGGAGCCGCGCATGGATGTCAGGCATGTCGCCGACGCCGTCCGCTACATGGCCAGCCTGCCGCTGGACGCCAACGTCCAGACCCTCACGGTGATGGCGACCAAGATGCCCTATGTGGGCCGGGGCTGAGGGGTTCCACGTGGAACCCGATCAGAAAGGGAGCAGGAAATGAATCCAGCCGAAGTCGTCTCCTTCTGGCGCGCCGCCGGCCGGCGCCAGTGGTTCAACGGCGGCGCTGCCTTCGACGCCGAGTGCCGCGCGCGTTTCGAGGCCTTGCACTTCGCGGCCAGCCGCCGTGAGTGCGATGCCTGGATCGAAGGTGCCGAAGGCGCCCTGGCCCTGTGCCTGCTGCTCGACCAGATCCCGCGCAACATCTTCCGCCACAGCGGCCACGCCTTCGCCACCGACGGCCTGGCCCTGCAGCAGGCGCGACAGGCGCTCGACGCCGGTCTGGATCAGCAGGTCGAAGCCGAGTTGCGCGCCTTTTTCTATCTGCCGTTCGAGCACTCCGAAGTCCTGGCCGATCAGCAGCGCTCGCTCGCCTTGTTCGAGGACCTGGGCATCGAGCACTACCGGCGCTATGCCGAGGCCCATCTGGAGGTGATCGCCCGCTTCGGCCGCTTCCCGCACCGCAACCGAGCGCTGGGGCGACTCAATACGCCGGAGGAACAGGCCTGGCTGGATGCCGGCGGGGGTTTCTGACCCGCCCTTCAGGGCGCACCGGGCGACACGCAGGCGGAGCCGGGTTCCCGGTGCCCTAGCCCCGCCAGTCCACCACCAGATCCGCCCGCGCCCGATCGCCGTCGATCAGTCGCGCATTGGGCTCGTCGGTGCTTTCCACCCAGGCCTCGGCGTCCGCGCGGCTGCGGCCGAAATGCATGTGGCGGGCGACCAGCCGCTCGCGACGCTCCGCGGGCTCGACGCGCACGTACCAGCACTCGTCGAACACCTCGGCGACATCGCTCCAGGGCGCCTGCGTCAGCAGCAGGTAGTTGCCCTCGCTGATCACCAGCTGGGTCTCGGCGTGGACCGGAATGGCATTGGCGATGGGCTCTTCGATCTCGCGATTGAACAGCGGCGCATAGACGGTTTCCCCGGCCACCGGCGTCTTCAACCGCTGCAGCAGGGCGCGATAGCCGCGCGCATCGAAGGTGTCCGGCGCGCCCTTGCGTTGCGCGCGATCCAGACGCGCCAGCTCGCGATTGGCCAGGTGATAGCCGTCCATGGGCACCACCACGGCACGCGCGCCGAGCGCCGCCGCCAGCAACTCGGCCACGGTCGACTTGCCCGCGCCCGGAGTGCCCGCGATGCCCAGCAGGCGACGTCCACCCTGGGCCAGCAGCGCCTCGGCGCGGGCCAGGAGTTCGGCGGGAAGTTGCAGGCCATCGACCGGACGCTGACTGCTCATGCCGGCACCCCCGGCAGTGAACGGATGGAAACGGCAGGCAGGCACGGGAAAGCGGTCATGGCGAAGGTTCCGGCAGTGGAGATCGCGGCACGCTAGCACCCACCGCCGCGGTCGTCGACTCGGCGCCGACGTCGCCGGAAAGCCATCACAGTCTGCGGCCCGGCGAGCCGATCCCGGCCTCTCCCCCTCGGCATCCACCCGGCGCTCTCGTACACTCCGCTTCCAATCGGCCGCGCGCCGCCGTGTGCCTCATACAAAGGGATTTGGTCGCCATGAAGAAACCGCTACTTACCACCCTCGCCGGCGTGACCCTGGTGGTCGTCGGTACCGCCGTGGGCGGCGCCTGGTACACCGGTACCCGGCTGGAAGGCGAATTGCGCCAGGCCGCGAGCCAGGCCCAGGTGGCCCTGCAGGCGCAACTGCCCGAGTACCCCTTGCAGCTGCAACTGGTCGAGCTGCAGCGCGGTGTCTTCAGCAGCACCGCCACCTTCAGCCTGAGCGTGCAGGCCGAGGACCGCCCGCCCGTGGAAGTGCTGCGGGTGCTCGACGACATCCAGCACGGCCCCTTCCCCCTGACCCGCCTCAAATCCCTGCAGCTGGCGCCGGTCATGGCGGTCAACCGCTTCACCCTGGCGCGCACGCCGCTCACCGCCGATCTCTTCACCCTGGCCAAGGGCGCCGACCCCGTGCGGCTCGACGCCACCCTGGGCTACGACCGCACGGTGAACGGCGGTCTGACCCTGGCCGCCCTGCACCTGGACCAGCCCCAGGGCGCGGTGGCCTTCTCCGGCCTGACTGCCACCTTCGCTAGCGACATGGAGGCCAGCCGACTGCGCCTGGACAGCACCGTCGGCCAATTCAGCCTCAATGTGCGCACGCCGGAGGGCTGGGCCAAGCTGGAGACCGAAGGCTTCGCCTTGACCGGCGACAATCGCCGCAATGCCGATGGCTTCTGGCTCGGCCCGGGTCAGCTGCGCCTCGGCCGTCTGCTGCTGGCCATGCCCGGCAAGCCCGTGGTCGAGTTGCGGGATCTGCAGCTTCAGGGCGACACCCAACAGCAGGGCCAGCAGCTGGCGGGCACGCTCAACGCCAGCCTCGGCCAGCTCGACATCGCCGGCCAGACCCTGGGCAAGGCGACCCTGCGCAGTCACTACAGCAATCTCGACAGCCCGGCCCTGGCTCAGCTCAATGCGCTGCTGCAGCACCTGCAGCTGGATACCGAGCAAGGTCTCGATCCCACCACCCAGGCGACCCTGCAGCAGCATCTCGGCGATGTGCTCGCCGCGCGTCCCCAGCTGGTGGTGGACGAGCTGCGCCTCGATACCCCCGGCGGCAGCAACCGCCTGCGCCTGGACCTGACCCTGGCCAAGCCGGCGACCTACGATCTGCCACCGGAGCAACTCGCGGCTCAGCTGCTGGCCGGTCTCGAGGCGCGCCTGTCGGTGGCGCGGGGCAGCCTGGTGGATGGCGTCCTGTTCCAGGCGGGCGCCCAGCGCACCCAGCCAGCCATGCAGCAGCAGGCCCAGGCCACCGCCGAAGCCCTGGCCGGCATCGGCCTGAACAGCGGCCTGCTCAAGGCCGAAGGCGAGGATCTGGTGGCTACCCTGAACTACAGCGCCGGGCGGCTGCTGCTCAACGGCCAGGAGGTCCCGCCGGAACAGCTGCTGGCCCTGCTGGAACGTCCGCAACCCGCGGCACCCGCCAAACCCCAGGGCAAGGCGCCGAAACGCTAGCGGATGCTCGGAACGTTGGGCTTCGGCAATGTAGCCGCCTCAACCCAACCTACGCAGGCACCGCAGGTCGGGTTGAGCGCAGCGAAGCCCAACAGCGCCCCAACCGCCCTACTTCAACTCCAGCCCGCCACTGGCCTTGTTCAGCTCGCGCAGGTGCTTGCCGAGCAGGTCCAGATTGGCTTCGGTCAGGTCCAGGCCATCGCGGGCCTCCGGCGAAAGCAGCTGGCGGACCTCGTTGTTGAGGGTGTCCCTGAGGCTGCGCAGGTGCGCCTGGCGCTTCTGGCTTTCGGCGGTCAGCTGCTCCCACTCCCCCGGTTGCGGCAGACCGTAGCCGTCGGTGCCGAGCAACTCGGCCGGACGACTCAGGTAGCCGCTGTCCTTGAGGATCTGCTCCAGGGCGCCGCCGGCCTTGCCGAAGCGTGCCTTGTCCACGGCGTCCTCACCCAGGTAGCGATCCTTGAGCTCGGTCTGCGCCTGCAGCAGCGCCCGGCGATAGGCGGCCTGCTCCAGCAGCAGCAGGGCGGCGCTGGCGCGCAGGTCGGCGCGCTGGAATTGCTCGCGACGCTGCTGCGGGGTCAGCGCTAGCCAGGCCTCGACGTCCGCCTGGGGCAGCTTGAGGCGCTCCCGGGCCACCTTGAACATGGCCTGGAAGCGCTCGCGGAAGCTGTCGAAGCGATAGCCCAGCCGCAAGGCCTCGCGCGGATCGTCGAGTACCGAGGTGTCCACCAGGTCCTTGAACCTCAGGGCGTCCATCAGCCCGGTGGGGGTGATGACATCGAGCTGGGCAGCGGCCAGGCGCGGCACCCCGTCGTGCAGCAGCTTGAAGGTCTCCACCGCGCAGTTATTGGTGACGAAGTAGTACTGGCCGTCATAGCTCCAGTGCACCTGGGCGGTCCGCTCGAGGAAGTCGGCGATTTCCGGACGGGTCAGCTTGAGCGGCACGGATTGCAGGCCGCGCAGCTCCACCTTGGTGTACTCGTCCACCACCTGGGCCAGCGGCAGCACGAACAGCCGCGACGGGTAGGAACCGGTCAGGCCGCGCCAGCTGGAGAGCTGGACGTCGTTGACGAAGGCGCGGAACGACAGCACCAGATGGTATTGCAGGTCCAGTCGGCAATCCGGGCCGCGCGGCCGCCCGGGGGCGCAGACCACCAGGCGCAGCATGCTGTGGCCCCAGCGGCTCATGACCTGCTCGTTGCCCTCGGCCAGCAGGTAGTCGACCGCATAGACCCGCTCCGGATCGAGCCAGCCCAGGGGCGCCTCGCCGAAGTCGTTGCCGGCGTTGAGATAGGGATAGCGCCCCGGACAGGCATCGTGCGCCGGCGACCAGCCGAAGTGCTCGGCGAAGTAGCGCTGCAGCGCCGGCCGCCGGCAGGCGTAGCTCGGGTCGAGCAGGAAGTACTCCATGTTCACCGCCACGAATTCCTTCGGGTTGGTGACTTCATAGAGATCGGGACTGCGCGCGATGAAGAGATTCTTCGACTCGCGATTGCCGTGCTTGCGCGTCTTCACCTGCCAACCGGCTAGGTCCAGCAGCCGCGGATCATCGGACAGCGTATAGCTGCGCCCGGCCTGGCCCTGGCATTTCAGCGGCAGCTGGTCGGAGGTCAGCCCCAGGCCGCCGCAGGAGAGGATCAGCTGGCGCTGCTCGGGCGTCCAGACGCGCTCGCGGTCATAGAAGTGGGTCAGCTCGTGCAGCACCGTGGCCAGCAATTCGCGGTGCTGGGTGCCGTGGGGACGACCGGTCTGGATGCGGGTGTCGCTGCCGTCCACCAGACTGGGCAGCAGGCGACGATTGAGCAGCAGATTGCGCCGATCCGCCTCGCCATAGGCTTCTTCCAGCAGCTCGCTGCTCCAGCGCACCGGGATGCGCTCATCCAGCGCCGCCTTGAATTTGGGTGGCAGCAACGCCTGGGCCTCATCCAGCAACTGCTGGGTGGCCTGGATCTGCGCGGGCGTCAGGCCCTGGGTATCGAGTTCGAGGTGCAGGGCGGCCTGGGCCCCGCCGAGGGCCAGGCCGGCCGCGAGGCCAGCCAGCCACTGCCGCAGCCGGCCGGCGCGGTTGTTCACAGCGCCAGGATGGCCTGGGCCAGCTGCAGGTCGTTGGCCTGACGCGCGGCCGGGAACTGGTCGCGCAGGCTGCGGAAGGCTTCTTCCAGCTGGACGCCACGGATGTCGCCGTCGCTGGCGACAAAGCTGGCGGCATCACCACGCGCGGCCTGGATCATCTTGGCGTCGCGGATGGAGGTGGTGGTGTCGGAGGTGAAGTCGATGCTGCGCTGCAGCGCCCGCACCACGATGTTACTGGTGGCCACCAGGGTCTGGGCCTGAGCCAGGCTCGAAACGCCCAGGGTCAGGGCAGCGGCGATAAGCAGGTAACGGCGCATGGATACTCCAGGGATGTCACGGAATTGAAACGGACTACTGACTCAGAATCGCCGCGGCGAGTTCCCGGTCGGAAGCCTGCAGCGCCGGATCGGCTGCGCGCAGGGCGCGGAAGGTTTCCTCCAGCTGGGCACCGCGCAGGGCACCGTCGGTGGCGACGAAGGCTGCGGCATCGTCACGCGCCGCCAGGACCAGCTTGTTCTGGAACGGCGCCGTGGTGATCTGGCTGGTGCCATAGATGGTCTTCACCAGACCTTCGGTGGTGGAGTCGAACGCCAGGACCGGCGTGGCGAGACAGAGGCCGAGCAACAGCGCGGCAGAACGACGGATAGACATGGATGGCGACCCTCCGGTGGCAGATGGTCGCCAAGGCTAACGCAGCCCCCCGCTCCGGGCTAGCAGGCACGGGGCACGGGGGGTATCGCGGTGTTGCGCGTCAGATGGCGAGAATCGCCTGGGCCAGCTGGTCGTCACTGGCCTGACGCAGTTCGGGTGCCTGGCTGCGCAGGTGGTCCAGCGCCGCCTCCAGGCGTACGCCGCGGATGTCGCCGGCGCTGCCGACGAAAGTGGCCGCATCGTCACGGGCTTCCTGTACCAGCTTGTCGTTCTTGAAGGAGCCGGTGATGGACGAGGTGGTGTCCGAGGTCGCATCGATGGCGTTGACGATGATGTCGGTGGTGACATAGAAGCTCGACGCCGAGGCGGCGGTGGACAGGCAGAACAGCGCCGCGGCGGCGCCCAGGTGCAGGGTTTTCATGGGGGACTCCCGTCTGGATAGGCCTGACTGAGACTACCGCCAGCCCGAGGAAGTCGCATCCCGAGGCAGATTTTCACTCCCGCCAGAAGGGTTTGCCGCCTTCCCGGTACTGATCCGCGAGATTCAGCCCCAGGTCGGCCAGGGCGCGAGCGTCCAGGCGCTGCAACTGCCGGCGTGTGACGAGGCGCCGGTGCCAGCGGACCAGCAGCGCGAGCAGTGGGTGAAAGCGGCGGCGAAAAGCCGATGATTCTGTGGGTGAGGTAAGCAGTGACCGGCTGTCCATGGCGATCTCCAGCGCAGCAAGGGAGCCTCAAGCTTCATCCGTACGGCGCGGGCAGACCACTTACAGCCAGAGAATACTGTACCCGTACAACTTCAAGGCAGGTCTATCTGTACTGAGCATGCCCGTGGTGATCGCTCTGCGACGCCACTCTGCACCGGTTTATCGGGAACGAACTGTATCGCCTGCCGCGACGTACCCCTGGTCGGCGTGAATCGCTACAATCGAGGCTTTCAGCGCCCATCCGCGAGAGGCACCGCCATGAGCTTCAAAGTTTTCGTCGACGGCCAGGAAGGCACCACCGGCCTGCGTCTGCTGGACTACCTGACCGGCCGTTCGGACATCGAACTGCTGCGCATCGACGAGAGCAAGCGCAAGGACCCGGCCGAGCGCGCGCGCTTCCTCAATGCCGCCGATGTGGCCTTTCTCTGCCTGCCCGATGCCGCCTCCCGCGAAGCGGTGAGCCTGGTGACCAATCCCAACACCTGCATCATCGACGCCAGCACCGCCTTCCGCACCGACAGCAGCTGGACCTACGGCCTGCCGGAACTGGCGCCCGGTCAGCGCGAGGCGCTGCGCGCCAGCAAGCGCATCGCCAATCCCGGCTGCCACGCCACCGGCTTCATCCTGCTGGCCCGGCCGCTGGTGGACGCGGGCCTGCTGGCTCCCGATACCCCGCTGTCGGCGTTTTCCCTGACCGGCTACAGCGGTGGCGGCAAGCAGATGATCGCCGCGTACGAAGCCGGCGGCGACGCCCGCCTGCTGAGTCCGCGTCCCTATGCCATGGGCCAGGGCCACAAGCACCTGCCGGAAATGCGCGTGCAGAGCGGCCTGGCCGCCGCGCCGGTGTTCAGCCCCATCGTCGGCCCCTTCCTCAAGGGCCTGGCAGTCACTATCCCGCTGCACGCCAGCCAGCTGCGTCCGGGCACCACCGTGGCCGATCTGCAGGCGGCGCTGGCCCGTCACTATGATGGCGAAGCCTTCATTCGCGTGGCCCCGGTAGCCGCCGAGGAGGAACTGGACAATGGCTTCTTCGACGTCCAGGCCAGCAACGACACCAACCGCGCCGATCTCTTCGTCTTCGGCAATGCCGAGCGGATGACGCTGGTGGCGCGGCTGGACAATCTGGGCAAGGGCGCGGCGGGTGCTGCGGTCCAGTGCATGAACGTGCACCTGGGCACCGACGAGGGTCTGGGGCTCGCCAGCGGCCGCTAGTCAGGGCGCCGGCTTTCTGTTCGGCCGGGGCGAACCTTTTTCCTGGTTGCCCCGTCTGAACTGCTGAACGGTTCGGATAACCGTTCTGCTCCTTTGCTGTTTAGTGTTGGCAGATGCTGGACCCCTGCTTTGGCGGTCCAGTCTTGAACTCCGGACTTCTCCCCTCCCCCGATGGAAGTCCGGAGTTTTTTTATGCCTCGGCGGCGGGTTCGTCGAGGCCCAGCCAGTTGGCCAGCACGCGCTGGGCATCCTCTATCCCCTGGCGCTTGGGCGCCGAGAACAGCTGGATGCTGGCGGTATCGCCCCAGCCCTGGCGCACGTCGCGCTGCACCTTGAGCAGGGCATTCTTCTGGGCACCGAAGGCCAGCTTGTCGGCCTTGGTCAGCAAGATGTGCAGCGGCATGGAACTGGCCTGGGCCCAGTCCAGCATCAGGCGGTCGAATTCGGTCAGCGGATGGCGGATGTCCATCATCAGCACCACGCCGCTGAGCGAATTGCGGCTGCTCAGATAGGCCTCCAGGTGCTCCTGCCAGTGCTGCTTGAGCGGGATCGGCACCTTGGCGTAGCCGTAGCCGGGCAGGTCCACCAGGCGCCGCTCGTCGTCGAGGGTGAAGAAGTTGAGCAGCTGGGTACGCCCGGGCGTCTTCGAGGTACGCGCCAGGTTGGCGTGGGTCAGGGTGTTCAGCGCACTGGACTTGCCGGCGTTGGAGCGACCGGCGAAGGCCACTTCGTGACCGCTGTCGAACGGGCACTGATCGACCTTGGCGGCGCTGATGAGAAAGGACGCCTGCTGGCACAGACCGACGATGGGATTCTTGAAGCTGGACATGGGGGTACTCGCGAGCGCGCGGCAAAGCCAGCAGTATATCGGATGCGCCGGGCGAGAGCCGCGCCCCTGGTAACCTGAACGAAGCCTGAACATGGCCGGCCTCCGGCGCTGCGGCGACTAGGCGCGGCGATGCACCCGGCTACAATGCCCGCAATCCGTCATGCCCGGTTGGTGGGCGTGCCTTCTTCCAGGAGTAGTCCCATGCGCAACCTGCTTTTCTCCGCCGTGTTCGCCGCCGCCAGTCTGTTCGGCGCGGCCGCCCATGCCGACGACATCCAGGCCGGCAAGCAGTACACCGAACTGAGCAGTCCGGTTCCGGTGTCCGAACCCGGCAAGATCGAAGTGGTTGAGCTGTTCTGGTACGGCTGCCCGCACTGCTACGCCTTCGAGCCCACCCTCAACGCCTGGTCCAAGAAGCTCCCCGACGACGTCTCCTTCAAGCGCGTGCCGGCCATGTTCGGCGGCATCTGGAACGTCCACGGTCAGCTGTTCGTGACCCTGGAAGCCATGGGCGTGGAAGCCAAGGTGCATGACGCCGTCTTCGCCGCCATCCACAAGGAGCACAAGAAGCTGGCCACCCCCGAGGAGATGGCCGACTTCCTCGCCACCCAGGGCGTGGATCGGGAAAAATTCCTCAGCACCTACAACTCCTTCGCCGTGAAGGGGCAGGTGGAAAAGGACAAGAAGCTGGCCATGGCCTACCAGATCACCGGTGTGCCGACCATGGTGGTCAATGGCAAGTACCGCTTCGACCTGGGCTCCTCGGGTGGCCCGGACGAAACCCTGAAGGTCGCCGACTTCCTGATCCAGAAAGAACGCGCCGCCAAGTAAGCGTCACCCGCCCCCCCGGGCCCCCGCGGGGGGGGGGGCGCGGGGGGCGCGGCACCGGCCCCCCGGGGGGGGGGTATT
>NZ_JASCON010000097.1:0-18924 GCF_029959585.1 Pseudomonas sp. PS02302 | reverse complement strand
GGGGGGCCCTTCGAGGCGCGGCTGGTGACACGCGCCCGCCTGCTCGGCCAGCGCGACGGCCTGCTGGCGGCGCGGCGCCGCTGGCGCCAGGGTGCGGTGCTGGCCGCCTGGCTGCTGGGCATCGTCGCGCTGTTCTGCGGCGCGGGCCTCGCCGCCGGGGCCCTGGGTGACGGCAGTCGCCCGGTCAATGTGTTCTGGGCGCTGGGCAGTCTGCTCGGGCTCAACCTGCTCAGCCTGCTGGTCTGGACCTTCGGCCTGATGGGCGGCGGCCGCCAGCTGGCCTCCCCGCTGGCGCGCCTCTGGCTGTGGCTCTCCGGCCGCCTGGCACGCGATGCCCGCGCCCTGCACCTGGGGCCCGCGCTGGTCGGGCTGCTCGGCCGCGCCCGTCTGCTGCCCTGGGCGCTGGGGGGGCTGGTGCACGGTCTCTGGCTGCTGATTCTCGGCAGCGCCCTGGCGACCCTGCTGGCGCTGCTCTCCGGGCGCAGCTATCTGTTCGTCTGGGAGACCACCCTGCTTGGCAGCGACACCTTCGTGCTGCTCACCCAGGTACTCGGCGCCCTGCCCCAGCTGCTGGGCTTTCCGCTGCCCGATCCGGCCAGCATCGCCGCCAGTGGCGATGCTGCCAGCCCCCTGGCCACGGCACGTCAGGCCTGGGCCGGCTGGCTGCTGGGCGTGGTGCTGGTCTATGGCCTGCTGCCACGGCTGCTGCTGACCCTGCTCTGCCTGTGGCGCTGGCGCCGCGGTCGCCAACGGCTGCGGCTGGACGTCGAGCGCCCGGGCTATCTGCAACTGCGCGAACGCCTGCTGCCCACCAGCGAACGCCTGGGCGTGAACGACGCCGCCCCCGCCCACCTGCCCCCGCAGGACGCCGGCGGCCTGGCCCGCACCGGCGACGAGGCATTGCTGGTGGGCATCGAACTCACCGATCATACCTGGCCGCCGCCGCTGCCCGAGGGCGTGCGCGATGCCGGCATCCTTGACGATGGCCAGGGCCGGCGTCATCTGCTCGAACAACTGACCCGCTATCCGGCGCGCCGCCTGCTGATCGCCTGCGATCCGCGCCGGTCGCCGGATCGCGGTACCCTGACCCTGCTGGCAGAATTGTCGCGCTGCGCCACGACGACCCGCGTCTGGCTGTTGCCCGCGCCCCTGGGCAGCAAGCTCGATCCGGTCCGCCTGGACAACTGGCGGCAGGCGCTGGACGCCCTGCGTCTGGCACACTGCGCCGGCGATCTCGAAGAACTGGCCTGGCTGGAGACGAATCCATGAGCGGCCCCCTGCGCCTGGCGCTGGTCGGTCACACCAATGTCGGCAAGACCTCACTGCTGCGCACCCTGACCCGCGACATCGACTTCGGCGAGGTCTCCCATCGTCCCAGCACCACCCGCCATGTCGAGGGTGCCCGGTTGTCGGTGGACGGCGAGGCCCTGCTGGAGCTCTACGATACCCCCGGCCTGGAAGACGCCATCGCCCTGCGCGACTACCTGGAGCAGCTGGAAAGACCCGGCGAGCGCCTGGACGCCGCCACCCTGCTCGATCGCTTTCTCGACAGCGTGGAAGCGCGCCAGAGATTCGAGCAGGAGGCCAAGGTGATTCGCCAGCTGCGCGCCTCCGATGCCGGGCTCTATGTGATCGACGCCCGCGAGCCGGTGCTGGCCAAGTACCGCGACGAGCTGGCGGTGCTGGCCGGTTGCGGACGGCCGCTGGTGCCGGTGCTCAACTTCGTCGCTGCCGACGGTCACCGCGCCGACGACTGGCGCGCCACCCTGGCCCGCCTCGGCCTGCACGCCCTGGTGCGCTTCGACAGCGTCGCCCCGCCGGCGGATGGCGAGGCACGTCTCTACGAAAGCCTGGCCACCCTGCTGGAAAGCGGCCGCCCGGCGCTGCAACGGCTGATCGCCGACCATGCCGAGCAGGCCCGCCGCCGCCATCAGCAAGGCGTGCGGCTGATCGCCGAACTCTTGGTGGACGCCGCCGCCGCCCGGCGCAGCGTGGCGCCTGGCGAAGCCGAGGTCAGCTCCGCGACCGCCGAGTTGCGCGACGCCCTGCGCACCCGCGAACAGCGCTGTGTGGAAGAACTCTTGCGGCTGTTCGGCTTTCGCCCCGGCGATGCCCATGCCAGCGCCCTGCCGCTGCTGGACGGCCGCTGGGGCGACGATCTGTTCAATCCGGAAACCCTGCGCCTGTTGGGCATCCGCCTGGGCGGCGGCGTGGCGGCCGGGGCGGCGGCCGGGGTCGGCCTCGACCTGCTCGCCGGTGGCCTGACCCTGGGCGCCGCCACGGTAATCGGCGCCCTGGCCGGTGGCCTGGCGCAGACTGGCGGCCACTATGGCCGGCGGCTATTCGGCAAGCTGCGCGGCGGACGGGAACTGTCCATCGACGACGCCGTGCTGCGCCTGCTGGCGCTGCGGCAGCGTCAGCTGCTGGCGGCGCTGGAAATCCGCGGCCACGCCGCCCAGGGTGCCATCGAAGTGGCCGCGCCTGACGAGCAGCGCTGGCGCGAAGGCAAGCTGCCCGCCGCCGTGCAGGTAGCCCGGGCCCACCCGGAATGGTCGGCGCTCAATCCGCGTCCGCGCCTGCAGGCCGACGACCGCCAGACCCGCATCGACGAGATCGCCGCGGCCCTCGACGCCGAGGCCTAGCGGCCTTCCACCTCGGCGAGAAAGATCGCCACGGTGGCCATGCAGGCTTCGCGTTCTTCCACGTGGGGCATGTGACTGGAATTCTCGAAGATGCGCCAGCGCACGTCCGGGATGAGTCGATCGAAGGGTTCCACGCAGGCCGGCGTGGCCTCGTCGTGACGCCCGGAGATCAGCAGCGTCGGCACCTGGATCCGCGCCAGCCGCTCGATCACGCTCCAGTCCCGGAGACTGCCGATCACATGGAATTCGGTGGGGCCGTTCATGGCGTGATAGACGGTGGGATCGGCGTCGATGGCGGCGAAGGTCCGCGCCACCTCGGCCGGCATGGGCTGCACCCGGCAGACATGGCGGTCATAGAAGACCTGGCTGGCGGCGCGATACTCCGGCGAGTCGGTGGTGCCGGCGGCCTCGTGGCGCTCCAGGGTGGCCTGCACCGCGGGCGGCAATTCGGCCCGCAACCCGGTCGCAGCCGCGCGCCAGAGCGCCATCGACGCGGGTGAATTGGCGATGATCAGCCCCCGCAGTCCTGCAGGCTGACGCACCCCGTGCTCGGCAGCCAGCATTCCGCCCCAGGATTGGCCAAGCAGCGCGTACTGGCCGATACCCAGGTGGCGCAGCAGGTTGTTCAGCTCGTCGAGAAACAGCTCCACCGTCCAGAACCCCGGATCGATGCCGCGCAGGTGGGTGGAACGGCCATTGCCCAGCTGGTCGTAATGCACCACCGGCCAACCATGCTCGGCCAGGTCCTTGAAGCTGTCGACATAGTCATGGGTGCAGCCGGGACCGCCATGGGCCACCACCAGCGGTAATCGCCCGCTGGCCAGCTCACCGGTGATTCGGTACCAGGTCTGGTGGCCTTGGAAATCGGCGTAGCCTTCTTGAACCTGCATGGATGCCTTCCTCGTCGCGATGGGAACGGGGTCAGGCTAGCGGACGGGCGGCAGGGGGATAACTGGGAAAAGTTGTAGGTTTGGAGGGTGGCTGATTCACGTAACTAGCGGATTCTCTGCGCTGGATGCCCCCTGTGCGCCGGATGCCTGCTCCACGCGAGACAGCACCCTCTCCCGCTTGCGGGAGAGGGGGCGTCTGGCGTAAAGGGTAGCTTTCCAGCACAGGATCGTGCCCCGCGTAGGGTGGATGACGGCGCAGCCTCATCCACCAACACGCCAATACCAGACGAGTCAGTGCGACTTGAGCCCCGCCGCCGTCAGCACCAGTCTCAGCACCCAGGCCACCACACCCAGGGCTACCAGGCTGCAGGCCCAGATGCCGGCCATCCAGGCGAGCCGCTGCCAGAGCGGCTTGTTATCGGCGGGATTGGGTTCGCGCGAGCGGCCGACCATCAGTGGTAGCCCTCCCCCGCGCGTACCTTGCCGCGGAACACGTAGTAGCCCCAGAAGGTGTACATCAGGGTGATGGGAATGATGAACAGGGTGCCGATGAGCAGGAACAGCTGGCTCTGCGGCGGCGACGAGGCCTCCCAGATGGAAACGCCCGGCGGGATGATGTTCGGCCAGAGGCTGATGCCCAGACCGCTGTAGCCGAGGAAGATCAGCGCCAGGGTCAGCAGGAAGGGCGCGTGGTGCGAGTCCTCGCGCAGGATGGCGCGCAGCAGGGCCAGGGTCACCACGCCGACCAGGATCGGCACCGGCAAGAACCAGACCAGATTGGGCATGCTGAACCAGCGGGCGGAGATGGCCGCCTGGCTCAGCGGGGTCCAGATGCTCACCACCGCGGTGAAGGCCAGCAGCAGGAACAGCAGCGGCTTGGTCAGGCGGCGCATGGTGGCCTGCAGCGGACCCTCGGTCTTCATGATCAGCCAGGTGCTGCCCAGCAGCGCATAGGCGGCGATGACGCCAAGGCCGCAGAACATCGAGAAGGGCGTCAGCCAGTCCAGCGGACCTCCGACATACTGCCGATTCTCCACCGGGAAGCCTTCGATGAAGGCACCCAGGGCCACGCCCTGGCAGAAGCTGGCCAGCAGCGAGCCGAAGATGAAGGACTTGTCCCACAGGGCTTCCTTGCCTTCCTGGACCTTGAAGCGGAATTCGAAGGCCACGCCGCGGAAGATCAGGCCGATCAGCATGAAGATCAGCGGCAGGTAGAGCGCCGGCAGGATCACCGCGTAGGCCAGCGGGAAGGCGCCATAGAGCCCCGCCCCGCCGAGCACCAGCCAGGTCTCGTTGCCGTCCCAGATGGGCGCCACGGTGTTCATCATGACGTCGCGATCTTCCTTGCCCTTGACGAAGGGGAAGAGGATGCCGATGCCCAGGTCGAAGCCGTCCATGACCACGTACATCATGAGGCCGAAGATGATGATGATCGCCCAGATCAGCGGGAGGTCGATGCCAGGGATGCCGTTCATGTGCGGTCTCCGGTCAGCTGGTCATTGGGATTGTCTTCTTCCAGGCCGCCATCGGCGCCGGACAGCGGACGCTTGGGATGACGATCGGTGCCCGGGCCGCCGGAGGTGGAGAGGTCGCCTTCGCCGGTGTGCGGACCCTTGCCGATCATCCGCAGCGCATAGAGGGTGCCGATGCCGAACACGGCGAAGTAGACCACCACGAAGGCCACCAGGGTGATGCTCAGCTGGGTGACGCTGTGGTTGGACACCCCGTCCTTGGTGCGCAGGAGGCCGTAGACGATCCACGGCTGGCGGCCCACCTCGGTGGTGAACCAGCCGGCCAGCAGGGCGATGAGGCCCACCGGCCCCATGCAGGTGACCAGGCGCAGGAAGCCACGGGTCTCGAACAGCGTGCCGCGCCAGCGCAGCCAGGCACTCCACAGGCCGGCGGCGATCATCAGCATGCCCAGGGCGACCATGATGCGGAACGACCAGAACACCACATAGGCCGGCGGCCGGTCTTCCTTGGGGAAGTCCTTGAGCGCCGGGATCGGCTCGGTGAGGCTGTGCTTGAGGATCAGGCTGCCGAGCACCGGGATCTCCAGTTTGAAGCGGGTTTCCTCGCGCTCCATGTCCGGCCAGCCGAACAGGATCAGCGGGGTCGCCTCGCCCGGGCGATTCTCCCAGTGGCCTTCCATCGCGGCGATCTTGGCCGGCTGGTGCTCCAGGGTGTTGAGGCCGTGGGCGTCGCCGACGAAGGCCTGGATCGGGGCTACCAGCAGGGCCATCCACATGGCCATGGAAAACATCTTGCGCACCGCCGGGTTGTCGTTGCCGCGCAGCAGGTGCCAGGCCGCCGAGGCGCCGACCAGGAAGGCCACCGACAGGTAGGCGGCG
This sequence comes from Pseudomonas sp. PS02302, assembly GCF_029959585.1. Taxonomy (NCBI): domain Bacteria; kingdom Pseudomonadati; phylum Pseudomonadota; class Gammaproteobacteria; order Pseudomonadales; family Pseudomonadaceae; genus Pseudomonas; species Pseudomonas sp. PS02302. The sequence continues at coordinate 13,041 of NZ_JASCON010000097.1, read as the reverse complement.
ATGGTCATGTGTGCCCAGCGGAAGGGGAACGACGGGTTGAAGATCACCGCCAGCCAGTCCACCGGGACGATGCGGCCGTCGACGATCTCGAAGCCGGTCGGGGTATGCATCCAGCTGTTGGAGGCCAGGATCCAGAAGGTCGACATCAGGGTGCCGATGGCCACCATCACCGTCGAGAAGAAGTGCAGGCCGCGGCCCACGCGATTCCAGCCGAACAGCATGACGCCAAGGAAGCCGGCCTCGATGAAGAAGGCGGTGAGCACCTCGTAGGTCAGCAGCGGGCCGGTCACGGCGCCGGCATAGTCGGCGAAGCCGCTCCAGTTGGTGCCGAACTCGTAGGCCATCACCAGACCGGACACCACGCCCATGCCGAAGAAGATCGCGAAGATCTTCAGCCAGAAGTGATACAGATCCTTGTAGACGTGGTCGTCGGTCTTCAGCCACAGCCCTTCGAGCACGGCGAGAAAGCTCGCGGTACCGATGGACAGCGCCGGGAAGACGATGTGGAAGGACACGGTGAAGGCGAACTGGATCCGGGCAAGATCCAGGGCTTCGAGGCCGAACATAGCTATTCCTCTCAGGCACGCCGGCCGTCGAGAGCAGCCGGTCGAGTTGACGCTGACCGAGGTTCGAACCTCCGGCGTCGCCTGGGGTTCTGGCGGGACGCTAAAAGGCGCCACCGCGCTAGCCCAGAGGGCCAGGTCGGAAGCTGACGTGGATCAACGTCAGGCTTTAGAATAGTCCTCCTCGATACATTTGCTTACGTGGTTCGATGTCGCATCGGGCAGGCTGTCGCACCCCCACGGTTGTATGACGATTAGCCTCGGGGTGGCTTAAGATGCCGCCTCTGCCCTCGCGAGCCCCTGCCATGTCCGGCGATACCCTGCAGCTGCGTCACCACCGTCCCTTCGTCGCCTTCTGGTTCGCCCGCATCTGCACCGCCGGCAGCTTCCAGATGCTCACCGTCGCCATCGGCTGGCACCTCTATTCCCTCACCGGCAACGTGCTCGACCTCGGCCTGGTGGGGCTGGTGGAATTCCTGCCGCGGGTGCTGTTCATGCTGCACACCGGGCATGTCGCCGACCGCTACGACCGCCGCCGGGTCGCCGCCCTCTGCCAGGCCGGCCAGGGGCTGATCGCCCTGGTACTGCTGGTGGGCAGCCTCAACCAGGCGGTGACCCGCGAGCTGATCTTCATCCTGGCCTTCTGCCTGGGCACCGCCCGCGCCTTCGAGCAGCCGACTACCCAGGCGTTGCTGCCCAACATCGTGCCGCCTTCGATCTTTCCCCGCGCCATCGCCGCCGCGGCCTCGGCCATGCAGGGCGCCACCATCATCGCCCCCGCTCTGGGCGGGCTGCTCTATGCCCTGGGCGCCGCCTGGGTCTATGGCCCGGCGCTGGTGTTCTATGGCATCGCCATCCTGCTGGTCTCCAGCCTGCCGGCGCGGCAGACGCCCAGCCAGAAGGAAAAGCCGACCCTGGACAACCTGCTGGCCGGCATCCGCTTCATCAGGAGTCGCCCGGACGTGCTCGGCGCCATCTCCCTGGATCTGTTCGCCGTGCTGCTGGGCGGCGCTACCGCCCTGCTCCCGGTGTTCGCCGCCGACATCCTGCTCACCGGGCCCTGGGGCCTCGGCCTGCTGCGCTCGGCACCTGCGGTGGGCGCCTTGGGCATGTCCTTTCTGCTCGCCTACGTCAGCCTCAATCGCCACGTGGGCCGCATCATGTTCGGTTCGGTTGCGCTGTTCGGCGTGGCCACCATCGCCTTCGGGCTGTCCACCTCGCTGTGGTTCTCGCTGGCCACCCTGGTGGTGCTGGGCGCCGCCGACATGGTCAGCGTGGTGATCCGCAGTTCCTTCGTGCAGCTGGAAACCCCGGATGCCATGCGCGGCCGAGTCAGTGCGGTCAACGGCCTGTTCATCGGCGCCTCCAACCAGCTCGGCGAATTCGAGTCGGGGGTCACCGCGCACTTCTTCGGCACCGTGCCGGCGGTGGTGCTGGGCGGCGTCGGCACCCTGGTGATCACCGGGGTCTGGATGAAGCTGTTCCCGGGCCTGGCCAGGCGCGACCGGCTGACGGAGCCGCGCGGCGACGGTTGAATCCTGGCCAGTCGCGCTGGCACGGCCACTCATCCCCAGGCCACGACCGCTCGCCCCGGAAAAGGGTTATCGCGCAAACCTTTACTACAAAATGTGATCCATATCACATTCCGATAGATTTCTGAGGTTTCCATGCGTATCCCTCTTTCCATGGCCGCCCGCCTGGGCCTGGGCTTCGGCCTGATCCTGGTGCTGATGCTGCTGATCACCCTCGTCGGCGTCCAGCGGGTCGGCGTCATCGATGACACCCTGACCGCCGTCAGCCAGGGCGCCAGCGTCAAGCATCGCTACGCCATCAACTTCCGCGGCAGCGTGCACGACCGCGCCATCGCCATTCGCGATACGGTACTGATCCACGACACCGCGCCCCTGGCCAGCCGCCTGGCCGACATCGACCGGCTCAAGGCCTTCTATCGCCAGTCCGCCGAGCCCATGGATCAGTTGTTCGCGAGTCAGGGTGCCACCCCCGAGGAGCAGCGCCTGCTGGCGGCCATCAAGGACATCGAAGGCACCGCCCTGCCGCTGACCGAGCACCTGCTGCAACTGCGTCAGGCCGGTGATCTGGAAGGCGCCCGGGTATTCCTGCTGGAACGGGTCTCGCCGGCCTATGTCGAGTGGCTCAAGCGCATCAATGCGCTCATCGATCACGAGGAGGCCATCGCCAGCGGCCATCTGGCCGAGGTCCGCGGCATCGCCGGTGGCTTCCGCTGGCTGATGCTGGTGACCTGCGCCCTCGCCCTGCTGCTGAGCGTGACCGTCTCCATCCTGATCATCCGCCAGATGGGCGCGACCCTGGGCGGTGAGCCCCACGCCGTGGCCGCCGCCATCCGCCGGCTGGCCGAGGGCCGTCTGGACGAGCGCCCCGCCACCCGTCATCCGGACAGCGTGATGGGCACCCTGGGCAGCGCCACCGCGCACCTGGGCGAGACCATCGTCCAGGTCCGCCATACCGCCAGTTCGGTCGCCGCCGCTGCCGCCCAGTTGCAGGACACCGCCCAGACCAACCAGCGCCACACCGATGTGCAGTCCAACCAGGCCCAGCACATGGCTGCCGCCGTCACCGAGCTGGCCGCCACCATCGGCGAGGTCGCCGGCTACGCGGCCCAGGCCGCCCAGGCCACCGGCAATGCCAGTGCCCAGGTGGACACCGGCAACCGGCTGGTCGCCAGCTCCGGCCAGGCCATCGGTCAGCTGGTGCAGGCCCTGGAGCAGGCCAGCGTCACCGTGCAGCAGGTCTCCAGCGACAGCGCCAGCATCGAGAATATCGTCGCCGTCATCAACGGCATCGCCGAGCAGACCAACCTGCTGGCGCTGAATGCCGCCATCGAGGCCGCCCGCGCCGGAGAGCAGGGCCGCGGTTTCGCCGTGGTGGCCGATGAGGTCCGCAACCTGGCGACCCGTACCCAGGAATCGACCCGCGAGATCCGCGGCATGATCGCCACCTTGCAGGAAGGCGCCGGACGCGCCGCGGCGCAGATGGAAGAGAGTCGCGGCCAGGCCCACGAGACCGCCGAGCTGACCCAGCGCGCCGTCACGGCCCTGGCAGCCATCCAGGCGGACGTCGGCTCGGTGAACGCCATGAATGTGCAGATCGCCACCGCCGCGGCGCAACAGACCGCCGTGGCCGAAGAGGTCAACGAAAACATCAATCGCATCCACGCGGCCACCCTGGAAACCGCCAGTGGGTCGCAGCAGATCGCCGGGGCCAGTCGTCAGCTGGCGGAGCTGGCCGAAGACCTGGAACGCCGCATGAGTCTGTTCCGCACCACCCGTGCCTGAACATCCGGCAACGCTCGCGGGCTGAACCTAGACGCGAGCGCAACGGTCAGCAGTCAGACACCTTTTCCGCGCAGGAGTCTGGACATGCAGCTTTCCCTCAACGGCCAGGTCGCCCTGGTCACCGGTGGCAGTTCCGGGATCGGCGCCGCTGTCGCCGAGGCCCTGGGCAAGGCCGGTGCCGCCGTCGCCATCAACTACCATTCCCACGCCGAACCCGCCGAAGAGCTGGCCAGGCGCATCCAGGACGCCGGTGGCCGCGCCATTGCCGTGGCCGGTGACGTCGGCGACGAGGACGCGGTCAAGACCCTGTTCGAGCGCACCCTGGAAGCCTTCGGTCGCCTGGACATCCTGGTCGCCAACTCCGGTCTGCAAAAGGACGCGGCGGTGGCCGACATGTCGCTCAAGGACTGGAACACGGTGATCAACACCAACCTCACCGGCCAGTTTCTCTGCGCCCAGGCGGCGATCCGCCAGTTCCGCCAGCAGGGTCGCGACGAGAGCATCTCCCGGGCCCTGGGCAAGATCATCCACATGAGCTCGGTGCACGAGGTCATTCCCTGGGCCGGGCATGTCAACTACGCCGCCTCCAAGGGCGGGGTCAATCTGCTGATGCGCAGCCTGGCCCAGGAAGTCGCCGCCGAAGGCATCCGCGTCAACAGCATCGCCCCGGGCGCCATCGCCACCGCCATCAACGAAGAGGTGACCGGTGACGAGGCCAAGGCCCGTGAGCTGCTCAGGCTGATCCCCTACAAGCGTGTCGGTCATGTCGACGACGTGGGCAACGCGGCGGTCTTTCTCGCCAGTGATCTGGCCGACTACATCGTCGGCACCACCCTGTTCGTCGACGGCGGCATGTGCCTCTATCCGGGATTCGAAGACAATGGCTGATTCCACCTCCGTACAGAGCCGCCGCAGTATCGGCGCCCACGGTGTCATCGGCGACCTGCGCACCTGCGCCCTGGTCGCCACCGATGGCACCATCGACCACTTCTGCTGGCCGAATCTGGACAGCCCCTCGGTATTCGCCGCCCTGCTCGACTCGGAAAAGGCCGGTCACTTCAGCCTGGCGCCGGTCTGGGACGATGCCCGCGAGCAACAGCTCTATCTGCCGGATACCAATATCCTGCAGACCCGTTGGCTGTCGGCGGAAGGGGTCGCCGAGGTCACCGACCTGATGCCAGTGTGCAGCAGCGAGGATACCCAGCCGCGCATCGTCCGCCGCGTGCAGGTGGTGGCCGGCCGCTGCCGTTTCCGCCTGGTCTGCGCGCCGGCCCACGACTATGCCCGTGCCGAAACCCGCGCCCGCCTGGTGGACGGCGGCGCCCTGTTCGAGGCCGCTGGCCAGCCGACCCTGCGCCTGGCGTCGGGCGTCACCCTGCGGGTCGACGGCAACGCGGCCCTGGCCGAGTTCGAACTGGAACAGGGTGAGCAACTGGATTTCGTCTTCGGCTGCGCGCAGGACGACAAGGTCGTCGCCGGCCAGAGCGATCTCTGCTTCGAGGACACCCTGGCCTACTGGACCTCCTGGGCCGCCAAGAGTCACTACCAGGGTCGCTGGCGCGAGATGGTCACCCGCTCGGCCCTGGCGCTGAAGCTGCTGACCTCCTGCAAGCACGGCTCCATCGCCGCGGCCGCCACCTTCAGCCTGCCCGAGGCCCTGGGTGGCGAGCGCAACTGGGACTATCGCGCCTCCTGGATCCGCGACGCCTCCTTTACCGTCTACGCCTTCATGCGCCTGGGCTACACCCAGGAAGCCAAGGATTTCACCCACTGGGTCGGCCAGTGCGTGGAAAACAGTCACAACGCCCCGGAAAAGCTGCAGATCATGTATCGCCTGGACGGCGGCCTGGACCTGCCCGAGGAGACCCTCGACCACCTGGCGGGCTATGCCGACTCGAGTCCGGTGCGCATCGGCAACGAGGCCTACAAGCAGGTCCAGCTGGACATCTATGGCGAGCTGATGGACGCCATCTACCTGTCCAACAAGTACGGCGAGGCCATCTCCCACCGTGGCTGGAAGGACGTGGTGCGGATGATCGATCACGTCTGCGAGCACTGGAACCAGCCCGATGCCGGTATCTGGGAAATGCGCGGCGATCCCGAGCACTTCCTGCATTCGCGACTGATGTGCTGGGTGGCCATCGACCGCGCCATGCGGCTGTCGGTCAAGCGCTCGCTGCCGATGCCCTACGAGCGCTGGTACGCCGCGCGTGCCGCCATCCAGGAAGACATCTGGGATAACTTCTGGAACGCCGAACTGGGTCATTTCACTTCGACCCGCCACGGCAAGAGCCTGGACGCCGCCCTGCTGCTGATGCCGCTGGTGCGCTTCGTCAGCGCCACCGATCCCATGTGGCTGTCCACCCTCGACGCCATCAAGACCAACCTGGCCTACGACGGCATGATCCGCCGCTACAACCCGGTCGACACCCCGGCGGACAACCTCAAGGGTGAAGAAGGCGCCTTTGTCGCCTGCTCCTTCTGGTACGTCGAATGCCTGGCCCGCGCCGGTCGCGTCGACGAAGCCCACCTGGAGTTCGAAAAGCTGCTGGGCTACGCCAATCCCCTGGGTCTCTATGCCGAGGAACTGGACAAGCGCGGCTACCCCCTCGGCAACCTGCCGCAGGCCCTGTCGCACCTGGCGCTCATCAGCACCGCCTTCTTCCTTGATCGCAAGCTGAGCGGCAAGGATCCGCAATGGCAGCCCTAGGGCGAGCCGATGCGGCCATGGCGGTCCACGGATGCGTCCGCCCCTGCGGGTGCCAGCCCGATAGCGGATCGCGATCTAGCTGGAGCTGATAAAGCAAGAAACCCGCTCGGACAGCCCCCTCTCCCCCTGGGAGAGGGTTGGGGTGAGGGCACAGCGCGGTACCTAGCTACCGGTGGAAAAGGCTGCGCCGTTTTCCACGCTACGGTGCTGAGCGGCAAGGATCTGCAATGGCAGCCGTAGGGCGAACCGATGCGGCCATGGCGGTCCACAGATGCGGCCGCCCCTGCGGTTCCCCGTCCGATAGCGGATCGCGATCTAGCTGGAGCTGATAAAGCAAGAAACCCGCTCGGACAGCCCCCTCTCCCCCTGGGAGAGGGTTGGGGTGAGGGCACAGCGCGGTACATAGCTACCTGTGGAAAAGGCTGCGCCGTTTTCCACGCTACGGTACTACCAGTGATGAGACGCGCCCGTGAGCGTGACGTTAGATTACGGACTTGCCGGAAGGAATGGAGTCGAGCCCCGCTCGGACAGCCCCCTCTCCCCTTGGGAGAGGGTTGGGGTGAGGGCACAGCGTGGTACGTAGCTACTTGTGGAAAAGGCTGCGCTGTTTTCCACGCTACGGTGCTACCGGTGATGAGACGCGCCCGTGAGCGTGACGTTAGATTACGGACTTGCCGGAAGGAATGGAGTCGAGCCCCGCTCGGACAGCCCCCTCTCCCCCTGGGAGAGGGTTGGGGTGAGGGACAGCAGCCGCAAGGTCACCATTGAGTCATTCAGGGTTTACACCGAGCAGTCTGCATAGCTGCAATCGCGGCCATGGGCCGCTCCTGCAGGTCAGCTTTGATCGGTGATGGCGACGCCGCCGAGAAGCCAGCCCCTCACGCCACCCGACTCTGCCCCAGCATCTCGTTGACGCAATTGGCCATGTCGTCGATATGCCAGGGCTTGGGCATGAAGCGGGTGCGGCCGGCGCCACGGGGGACGGTCAGGCGATCGCCGGAGGTGAGGATCACCGGGATGTGCGGCCAGCGTTGAGCGACCAGTTGGGCCAGGGCCTCACCATCCAGGCGTCCCGGCATGCGCACGTCGGTGAAGAGCACGTCGATGCGGGCACCGTTCTGTTCCAGATAGCTCAGCGCCGCATCGGCGGTCGACATGGCCACCACCTGGAGGTCCACCAGCGACTCCAGGGCCTCGGTGGCCAATTCCCGCAGCAAGGGTTCGTCCTCTACCAGAAGCAGTAGTGGACGATAGGAGCCGAAGGGAGAAGATACCTGAGTCATACCCAACAGACTTTGCCAAGAGGTCACGGTTCTGACCATTCGGCCCTGGCTCGACCAAAGTCGACCACCGGCATAAGCAAGCCCTCTAAGCGGCAACTTTCAACGCCTCGCTGACTCGAAGCGTTCACCTTGGGGACCTCCTGTGGTATTCTTTTTTAATCGAACGATCAATTAAAAAAGCATTCTCCCTTTGGCAGTCTGCAAGGAGTCCTCATGAGTGCAACGCCCTCATCCGGCACCGTAAAGCTGAATCCTCCCGCCTTCTATTGTGCGGCCGCAGTGATCCTGCTGTTTTCCCTGGTGGTCATCGGCCGTCCCGAGCAGGCCGGCGCCTGGCTGCTGCAGGCCCAGACCTGGGCCGCCAATACGGTCGGCTGGTACTACCTGCTAGCCATGTCGCTCTATCTGGTGTTCGTGGTGGTCACCGCGCTGTCCGGCTACGGCAAGATCAAGCTCGGTGCCGACCACGACCAACCCGAGTTCAGCTATCTGTCCTGGGCCGGCATGCTGTTCGCCGCGGGCATCAGCATCACCCTGTTCTTCTTTTGCGTATCCGAACCCCTGACCCACTTCGCCCAGCCCCCGGCCGGTGAAGGCGGCAATCCGGCAGCCGCGCGCCAGGCCATGCAGATTCTCTTCCTGCACTGGGGCCTGCACGGCTGGGGCGTGTTCGCCCTGGTGGCCATGGCCCTGGCCTACTTCGCCTATCGCCACAACCTGCCGCTGGCCCTGCGTTCGGCGCTCTATCCGCTGATCGGCAAGCGCATCAACGGGCCCATCGGCCACGCCGTGGACGCCTTCGGCATCATCGCCACCATCTTCGGCCTCGGCGCCGACCTGGGCTTCGGGGTGCTGCACCTCAATGCCGGCCTCGACTACCTGTTCGGCATCAGCCACAGCCACTGGGTGCAGCTGATCCTCATCGTACTGATGATGGGCGCGGCCATCGCCGTGGCCGTGTCCGGCGTCGACAAGGGCGTGCGCATCATGTCCGACATCAACATGGTGCTGGCCGTCGCCCTGCTGCTGTTCGTGCTGTTCGCCGGTCCGACCCAGCACCTGCTCAACACCCTAATCCAGAACATCGGCGACTATCTCTCGGCCTTGCCGGGCAAGAGCTTCGATCTCTATGCCTATGACGAGCCGTCCGACTGGCTGGGTGGCTGGACGGTGTTCTACTGGGCCTGGTGGATCGCCTGGGCGCCCTTCGTCGGGCTGTTCATCGCGCGCATCTCGCGCGGTCGCACCATCCGCGAATTCGTCTTCGGCGTGCTGTTCATCCCGCTGGGCTTCACCCTGGCCTGGCTGTCGATCTTCGGCAACAGCGCCCTGGAGCTGGTCCTCGGCCAGGGCATGACCGGCCTGGCGCAGACCGCTCTCACCGATCCGGCCATGGTCTTCTATCAGGTGCTGGAAACCTATCCGGCCAGCCGCGTGGTGATCAGCGTCGCCGTGCTGGTGAGCTTCGTCTTCTTCGTCACCTCGGCCGATTCCGGCACCGTGGTGCTCTCGACCCTGTCGTCCACCGGCGGCGAGGCCGATGAAGACGGTCCCAAGTGGTTGCGGGTGTTCTGGGGCGCGGCCGTGGCCCTGGTCACGGGCGGCCTGCTGTTCGCCGGCAGCATGGATGCGCTGAAATCAGCGGTGGTGCTGACCTCGCTCCCCTTCTCGGTGGTGGTGCTGCTGATGATGTGGGGCCTGCACAAGGCGCTGCACCTGGAATCCCAGCGCCAGCGGGCGCGGCTGCACTCGCTGGCGCCGGTGGCGACCAATGGCAAGGCCCGCCATGGCGGCTGGCGCCAGCGGCTGTCCCAGGCGGTGTACTTCCCTTCGCGGGACGAGGTCTATCGCTTCATGGACAGTACCGTGCGGCCAGCCATGGAAGAGATGGTCGAGGTCTCGCGGGAGAAAGGGTTGGTGGTGGAGACCCAATTCGACGCCACCAACGCCAACCTGCAACTCATCATCGGCCATGGCGAAGAGCACCCCTTCATCTACCAGGTGATCATGCAGGGCTACTTCACGCCCTCCTTTGCCCGCGCCGGCATCGGCGGCCTGCACCTGAAGAATCGGCGCTACTACCGCGCCGAGGTGCACCTCACCGAAGGCAGCCAGGACTATGACCTGGTGGGCTACAACCGCGAGCAGATCCTCAACGACATGCTCGACCAGTACGAACGCCATCTGCAGTTCCTGCACCTGGTGCGCTAGCCAACGGTTTTTTCAGTGACTGAAAGGCCATTGAAAGCGACAAAGGTCGTATAATCGTCTCCAGGGTCGACCCCGTGTCGGCCCCGGGGTCGGTACGCTGCGCCGGTCCCCCGCCGTCCGGAGACCGCCTTGCCCACCCCGCCTGCCCCCTCGCCCTATCCTCCACTGCTGCAATGGCTGGCCCTGATCCTCTGCTCCGCCCTGGTCGGCGGCGGACTCAGCTGGCTGCAAGTACCCGCGGCGCTCTTTCTCGGCCCCATGCTGGTGGCCATCGGCTTTGGCGTCTGCGGTGCCTCCATCCGCCTGCCACGACGGCTGTTCCAGACCGGCCAGGGCGTGGTGGGCTGCCTGATCGCCCATGCCATGACCGCCGCGGTGCTGCTCACGGTCGCCGAACACTGGCCGGTGATGCTGCTGGCCACCGCCCTGACCGTACTGCTCAGCCTGCTCACCGGCGCCCTGCTGGTGCGCTTCGGTGGTCTGCCCGGCAGTACCGCTGCCTGGGGCACCACGCCTGGCGCCGCGGCCGCCATGGTGGCCATGGCCGAGGAATACGGTGCCGACCCCCGCATCGTCGCCACCATGCAATATGTCCGGGTGGTCTGCGTGGTGCTGATCAGTGCCCTGGTCGGCCGGTTGCTGGGCGCCGAAGGCAGCGGCACCGGGCACCAGGCGACGGTGGTCAGCCTGGACGGCCACTTCGCCTTCAACCTGGCGCTGACCCTGGCGGTGGCCCTCGCCGGCAGCTGGCTGGGCGGCCGGCTGTTTCCTGCCGGTGCCCTGCTGCTGCCGATCGCCCTGGGCACCCTGCTGCAACTCAACGGCTGGCTGGACATCACCCTGCCCCATCTGCTGCTCGCGGCGGCCTATGGCGCCATGGGCTGCTATGTCGGCCTGAGATTCGACCGGGCCACGGTCGCCTATGTCTGGCGCGCCCTGCCCAAGATGATCTTCGCCTCACTGCTGCTGATCGCGCTCTGTGCCTTCTCGGCCCTGCTGATGGCGAAGCTGATGCACGTGGACTTTCTTACCGCCTACCTGGCGACCAGTCCGGGCGGACTGGATTCCATGGCCATCATCGCGGTGGATGCCCATGCCGATGTCGGCCTGGTGCTGGCCATGCAGGCGTTGCGCCTGATCGGGGTGGTGCTGACCGGGCCGTTGCTGGCCCGGCAACTGGTCAAGCTGGCCCCCAGCTAGCACGAGCTGAGGGCGCGGCCATCAGGCCGAGCGACGACGCTCGACCTGGGCGGTGATGTTGTAGCCCTCGGCGGCATGGCCGCGCACTACTACCCGGGCGTCCGGATAGAACCCCTTGAGGCGCTGTTCGAAGAGAAAGTAGATTTCCGCGCCGACCCGGATCTCCGCAGGATCGGTCAGGGTCAGGGAAAAGTTGCGCACGGGATCGGCGGCATGCTGCGGCTCGTTCTCCTCGATGCGCTGCATGGCGTCTGCGACGATCTGTTCGGCGATCTGCGACATCTTTGACCTCCCGGTCGGGCAGTTGGCTGGGCGCCATCCCAAGGACAGCTATATCGCTAGTGACCACGGCTGTGGCGCGAGGATTCGTACGCTCTGCAAGATTCCGACGAAACTGTAGACTTGTCTGACTTTTATCCCCGTGTAGTGGCCTGAATCGCCCGGCGCGCGGTCTCCTGCACACCGAGGACGAGGAAGCTTTCCCGCCATGGTCGACGCCGACGATACCCCCCTCCCGCCGCGCAACCCGGCCACCCAGCGCCGGGCACTGTGGCTGCTGGTCTGTGCCGTCGCGGTGATCCTGGCACTGGAGTCCTGGCAGGTATGGCGCAACTACCAGAACGCCTTCGCCAGCGCGCGCAGCGACGTCGGCAACATCGCCCTGGCGGCGGCGCAGCATGCCGACGACGCCATCAAGGAAGCGGATTCGCTGCTGGTCAGCATCCGCGACCGCCTGGAGGATCAACCCCTCGATCACCTGGACCGCCCCCGGGTGCATCGCCTGCTGGCGCGCCAGGCCGCCCTCCTGCCGCAACTGCACGGGCTGTTCATCTACGGTCGCGATGGCGAATGGCGGGTGACCGACAAGAGCAGCGAGCCGCCCCGGGCCAACAATGCCGATCGCGAGTATTTCCAGTTTCACCGCCAGCACGCCGCCGACGTACTGCACGTCGGCACGGTGATCGAGAGTCGCAGCACCCACGAGTTGATCATCCCGGTATCACGCCGGCTGGAAGACCGCGACGGTCGCTTCGCCGGTGTCCTGCTGGCCACCATCCGCCTGCAGTACTTCGTCGACTACTACGAGCGCTTCAAACTGGACGCCCGCGGCGCCATCACCCTGGCGCAGGACGATGGCACCCTGATGGTCCGCCGGCCCTATGTACCCGAGCACGTCGGCACCCCGCTGGCCAGCAGCACGCTGTTTCGCCAGTACGTGACCCAGGCCCCCAGCGGTACCGCCCTAGTGCGCGCCATGCTCGACGGCCGTGAACGCCTCTATGCCTTCCAGCATCTGGAAGGCTATCCGCTGGTGGCGCTGGCCGGTATCTCCCGGAGCGACATCCTCGCCAGCTGGCGCCAGGACATGCTGAGATCGGTGACGGTGGTGGGCCTCATCATCGTCGGCATGCTGGTTTTCGGCTTCAGCCTGCTGCGCGAGATCCGCGCCGGCGAACGCAGCGCCGTGGCCCTGCGCCAGGCCCATGACGAGTTGCACCTGCTGACGCTAAAGGACAGCCTGACCGGGCTGGGCAATCGTCGGCAGTTCGACAACCTGCTGCCAGTGGAGCTGGCCCGGGCGCAACGCAACGCCCAGTCGCTCAGCCTGCTGATGATCGACATCGATCACTTCAAGGCCTACAACGACCACTACGGCCACCCCGCGGGCGATCGCTGTCTGCAGGCAGTGGCCGGCGTGGTGGCCTCGGCGGGGGGGGGGGCCCGCGCGGCCGGGGGGCGGGCCGGGCGGGGGGGGGGGG